>JAKLPW010000255.1 GCA_022013675.1 Anaerolineae bacterium
AAGGAGTGTTGATGTCTAAGGTCGCTTTGATACTGATGGTAGCCCTACTCGTCGTACCACTGGGCGGATGTACGACGAAACTAGATCCGACCGCTACGCCCGTTCCTCCCGCAGCGACACTGGTGCCCACATCTACTCTCATCCCAACGGCTACTCTTGTCCCCACGGCGACACTCCCGCCGACTCCGACGCCCTTTCCTACCTCGATGATGCCCGCACCTGAGGAAGCCTTCTTCGAGCTAGGCTCGAAGGCCAGCCTCCAGGGCGAGTCTCATAACGTAGCAGGAAGTGCCATGGTGGCCGGCCTGCAGACCATAGTTATACGCGGGTTCACCTATGATGGCGCTTGTGAGGGAGCAGACATACGCCTGGGCATGGCTGACAACCTCGATGAGCCGGCTGGCGTCCTGATGGTGCTTGAGAAGCGCACTTACAATGACGAGATCCTGGTGCTCACCGTGCCCAATCACGTCGAGCTGGGAGAGGCGGACTCCATTGCCGTCTATTGCCCTGCCACCAGTGAAGTGCATGGATGGGGCCAGTTCCATAATTAACGGGCCAGTTCCATCATGAACGGGCAAGTTCCTCGTACACCTCCCTCACCTGAGCGTATTTATGGTCCCAGGTGTGCCGTGCCATCGTCTTCTCGTATCCGGCCTGGCCGAGACGTTTGGCCAGGTCCTTCTCTTGTAACAGTCGTTCGATGGCCTTGGCCAGCTCGGCGACGTTGCCAAAAGGAACCAGTAGCCCGTCTTCCCCGTGTGTGATGACATCAGGAACCCCACCGGCGATAGCGCCGATGACCGGTTTTTGGTAGAGCCAGGCCTCGAGATAGACCATTCCGAAGGAATCGGTTCGGGAGGGCATGACGAAGACGTCGCCCGCCGCCAGCAAATCTCGTTTCTCCTCTTCGTCCACACGGCCCAGCAGCAAGCAGCGATCCCGTGTCTCCTGCGGCAGAGAATCCAGGTACCCTCCGAAGCCAGGGAAGTGGGCTCCGGCCAGAACCAGATTGGCATTGGAACCCCGCTCCCACAATAGTCGCATCGCCTCGATCAGGTGGACGGTTCCCTTGTCATAAGCGTGCACGCCGATGTAGAAGACGATGGGACCATCCAGGCACTTTCGCTGCCGGAACCTCTCCCCGTGTCCGCCCGTGATGCTCTTGGGGTCTACGCCCGACCCAACCACGATTATGTTCGTTGCTGGGACTCCTTTTCCAATCAGGTAGTCTCTCTCGATGGCGGTTTGTGCCAGTACCCTGTTGCTGCGTCTGGACATCTCGATCTGATGCGGCAAGGTATAGTGCTCTCGGACCGCGCTCTTTGAGCCTTCTCCGAGATGCGTGAAAGGAGTGAAGATGAAGGGGATACCGCGTTGTTGAGCGTAGCGTTGCGCTGCGTACGCTAGCGAGTCGAAGGGCAGCGTATAGGCGTGTACCAGATCGTAATCGTGATCCCCGTCTAGTTCTCGATCCAAGCTGGGCACCCAGGGAGTGAAGAGACACATCTTGAGAAGCAGCTCGGTTGTATCGAAGGGTAGCCGGGCCAACAGTGACATAACTTTGCGCCAGCCGAAGTAGCCGTACTTGCCCAGCGGCAGGTGCCGGACGGCGAAGCGGCGGATGACCAGGCTGCCTTCTCTTTCGGTCCCTATCTTCGTTTTACCGGCTCGCCTGTCCCAGAAGTAGTCAAAATCGAGAGCGTCGGTGGTGTATATGGTCACTTGCCAGCCATCTGAGGCGGAGCGCTTCGCTAGCTCGAGCATGTGACGGGAAGCACCACTCTGGCCGGGAACGTAGTAGGGGCAGGTGATCAAAAGGCGTGGCGTTGTGGGCGCAGCACTACTGACCACTGGTGACCTCCACCAAATCCACGGCGACTCCCAGGGTCCTGGAATCGGCGCTGTCCGTGACCGAGCTAGGCACCCAGGAGTCGGAACGTAATTCGATCTCGATCCCACGGGTCGATGATGGATCTCCGAGTTTTGCCAGTAGTTCCTCGGGTAGGGGGAACTCCAGGATCGTGAAGTTGTGACTCCCGTCCAACGTCGCCTCGCCGATGAGAGTATCACCTGTCCAGATAGATAGAGCGGGGGCCTCGACTCCTCCTTCACGTCCACCGGCCACGCGCAACCGTAGATACCGCTCTTCCCCTTGCGGTACGCCCAGGAGCAGCAGGGCAGAGCCATTTGTCCAGCGGAAGGTCGTGCCGTCCGGAGTCACTTCCATCTGATGCAATCCCTCTCTCAACCTCGGGTACTCTCCGTTCGCCATTTCCAGTTGTATGGGCCACGTTGATACCAGATCCTCGTTGTTGCGCAGGGGAACGAGCCGGTAGACGTCCAGGTTGAACCTCATCTCCTGAATGCGGGACGGTAGACACCCCGTACAAGATTCCGTCCGCGGCAGAGCAAAGGAGATGTATGTCTCGGGGATCATGGCAAGATCAGGAGGATACCACTCGAGCGATTCCCCAGACACAATGAGGTAGGCGGGTCTGTTCCCCTCCCACCAGTGGGCCAAGAACGGTTTGATGACTTCCGTATCTGGGGTTCGCTTCTGAAGGACGAACGTGTCTAGCCCGAAAAGGTAATGCAGGGCCTGTGCGGCGTTGGTGGCAGGACCGTCGCCGTCGAACAGGATGACTGAGTCATCTTCGAAGTGGCTCGCCAGATCCTGCAATCGATCCAGACACCCACGATACTCGGTGGCTCGCAAGAAGGGAAGGTCCGTGCGGATGAAGAGCCCCACGAGAGCCACGATTACCAGCACTCGAATCACGCGATGGAATCGAAACCGTAGGCGGGGCATGTTCACCACAGTATAGGCGGAGAACATGGTGAGGGCCGGTAGTACGACTGGAATCAATCTCCGGCTGGCCCAAGGCTGCCGAGGAGTCACAAAGGGGTTCATGGCATAGGACAGGATGCTGAGGACCGAGAAGACCCAGAACGGAAGTGCGATCGCCTCTTCCCGTCGGACAAGGAACAGTGCCAAGCCCGCTGTCGCCAGGACCAAGCCAAGCGGAGTCCAGGACAGAAGAGACCAGTGAGGATTGCCCACTTCCATAACGAAAGGCCAGAGTGCCGGGAACAGCAGGAAGAACGCTAACATGAGAGCGAGGGAGGCAGTCAGAACGAACCACCCCACGCGCCAGGGGCGCAAGGTGACGATGCGCCTGAACCTACGGAATGCCTCAGGCTTGAGTGCCAGCCACAACGAGACGAGAATTACTCCCAGCCCGGCTATGGCGAAGCTGGGGATCAGCGTGGGGTCGTTAGCGAAGATGCCACCAAAGGTGAGGTCGATCAAGTAGTCGTGAGCGTAGAGCAGATTGTGCATGCTGGCGTACGCCAGACCGGCAGTGAGGAATGTCAGTAGTACGCGTTTGGGAGATTGTACCTCATCTCGGCTATCGCCTTGTGGGCTCTCCACCAGGGCGTGTTCTGATCTCCACAGGGCTAGAAACAGATAGACAAAGGCGATCAGCGGCAGGGTATCAACCCGCGCCAGAAACAGACTGGCGAAGCACAACCCACAAGCCGCGGAGAGAAGAGCCGTGCGATACCGGATGACCAGTGCTAACAAGTAGAATCCCCCGATGACCAGGCTTTGAGTCATCACTTCGGTGAGCGGGTAGCGCGCATTCCAAATCTGCGTGAAGTTCAGAGTCAGGAGACCAGCGCCAAGTATCCCAATCCAGGTGCCGTGACCTGAACCCCTGCTGCCGCTGAACAGGCGCCGGCCCAGAAGAGGCATGCCCACAATGGAGAGCAGAGCAAAGGCCGGAGTTGCATACAAGGCTCCCAGCCTGCCAAAGACGAGCGCGAAGAACGCGATCCAAATACGATGCAGATGCAGGAAGCCGAAGGACACAGCCGACACGCCCCAATTCCAAAGGTAGAACGCTCCGGGGAAGCGTCTTGGCATGCCGACCCGGCGTCCGCGACTGAGCAGTTCGCCGTCCAGGCCGAGGGTGAAGTCCTTGATCAGGGGGTCGTCGGCGAGCAGCCCTCCGGTCTCGGCCAGGCTTATGCCACTCAACACGTATACCCCCGAATCATCCAGGATGAGAAACGCTTCCGCGGGGCGGAAGTTGAGCCAGGTACTCACGAGAACCAACAGAATCACCAGACCGAGTTGTACCGAGTCCTGGCGCTCAAGCCCCCGCAACCTCCTTTTCCAGCCTGTGCTTTCCGTGTCCTGGGAGGTCGCCGTCGCATCGTCCCTCAGTCTTCGTCTCTTCAACCAGATCCAACCGGGGATTGCACAGGCGAGGATCAGGGTAATCAGGCACGCGGGGACGGTGAAGAGGCCAATCTCAGCAAGGAAGAGCCCTGCGTACGATGTGACCACGATGCTGACTAGGACCTGAAGGTATAGGGTCTCCGAGAGAGGTAGTCTCCGATGAAGCGATCTTCCCCAGGCCCTGAAAGCAATGAAGCCGGGGAGGAAGATCGAAGCGGGGACTAGCAGAAAGCGCAGCCAAGAGGTATCAATCATCTGTCTGCTCCAGCTCGCTCGTGTGCATGGCCAGAAACGATCCATGTGGAGCGGCAGCGGCACCAGTCGTGAGGTATAGTCCCTCATTCGGCGTGTTGCCTTCGCTGATCCGGAAGTCAGCGCTATCTCCGTGGCTTGAGAGAGCTAACCGGGGCCACATAGCGGCGCAGTCCCGGCTTCCCCCCCAAGAGTGCATGAGGACATCGGTGGACAGTGTGATTCTCCCTTTTTGTCTGCCAACCACTTGGCAACTACTTGGCAACTACTTGGCGCCTTCGACCTCTATCCAATCTACTGCGACGCCGAGGGTCCTGGGATCCGTACTGCCAGTCACCGACATGGGTATCCAGGTGTCGGAGTGCAGCTCAACTTCCAGCCGGCGGACTGACGGCGATCCACCCAACTCTCCCATTAACTCCGAGGGCAGCGGGAACTCCAGGACTTCAAAAGCGTGACTTCCGTCCATCTGCGTTTGGCCTACGAGAACGCCATTTGCCCATACGGATAGAGCAGGTGGCTCGATGTCTCCTTCGCGCCCCCCGGACACCCGCAGGCGCAGAGTTGCCTCATCTGCCACAGGTGCACCCAGTATCAGACGAGTCGCCCCATCAGTCCAGCGGAAAGTTGTGCCGTCGGGGGCTAGCTCCCCTCGATGCAATCCACCCCTCAGATACGGGTATTCCCCATCAGCCATCTCCAGCCGCGTGGGTAGAGACTGGCCTGGATCCTGTGCGTAGTCGACAGGTTCAAGGCGGTAAATGTCAAAGTGGAGGTGCCACGACTGCTCGCGAGAGGGAAGCCGTCCCCTGGCCCGCTCGGTTACTGGCAGCGAGAACACGACAGATTCCTCAGGAACCAGGGCGATATCAGTGGGATACCAAGAAAGCGAAGCTCCAGAGAGGATTAGATAGACCGGCTTCTCTGCCTGCCACCACTGGTGCAGGAATGGCCTGAGGACTTCTGTGTCAGGTTGTTCCTTCTGCAGCACGAAGGTGTTCAGGCCAAACAGGTAGTGGAGCGGCTGAGCGACGTTTTCACCGGGACCATTGCGATCCAGAAGAATGAGGGAGTCCTTCTCAAAGTGGCCTGCCAGGTCCGTCAAGCTATCGAAGCACCCACGGTACTCTACCCGACGTAGGAAAGGCCATTCCGCACGCACGAACAGTCCCGCGAGAGTGACTACTGCAAGAATCTGGGCCACACGATGCAATCGGAATCGAACTGGAGGCAGGTTCACCACAGCGTAGGCAGCAAAGACCGCCAGGGCCGGTAGAACGACCGGTACCAGACGTCGGCTAGCCCAGGGTTGCACCGCGTTCACGAGGGGATTGACCGCGTAGATAACGAAACACATCATCGAGGCTGCAGCAAACGGAAGGGCGGGTTTCTCTTTTCCCCTCACAGCGAAGAGACCGAGTCCCAGAGCTGCCAACCCCAAGCCCAACGGGGTCCA
>JAKLPW010000256.1 GCA_022013675.1 Anaerolineae bacterium
CGAGTGGTGTGTAATGGAGAGGAGCTGGAAATCAGACAGCTCGGCGTTAACCTTTATTTTGCTGAGATGAAAAGGAGAGATGACTCATGACAGACTTGCTTTACCAACCCAAACCTGAGCACAAGTTCACTTTTGGTCTCTGGACCGTGGGCAACGTGGGCCGCGATCCATTTGGCGAGCCGACCCGGCCGTCTGTGTCGCCGGTGGACCTGGTCAAGATGCTGGGGGAGATCGGGGCCTATGGCGTCAACTTCCACGACAACGATCTGGTTCCCATTGACGCTACCCCAGCCCAGCGGTCCCGCATCGTGTCCGAGTTCAAGCGGGCCCTCGACGAAAGCGGTCTGGTCGTGCCCATGGCGACGACCAACCTCTTCGCTGACCCGGCCTTCAAGGATGGCGCCTTCACGTCTAACGACCCTCGTGTCCGCGCCTATGCCCTGCAGAAGACGATGAGCGCCATCGATCTGGGCGTCGAGTTGGGAGCCCGGTTCCATGTCTTCTGGGGAGGGCGTGAGGGAGTCGAGACCGATGCGGCCAAAGACCCCGTGGAGGGGTTCAAGCGGTTCCGCGAGGCGCTTAACTTCCTGTGCGCCTACGTGACGGATCAGGGGTATGACCTCAAGTTCGCATTGGAGGCCAAGCCTAATGAGCCTCGTTCCGATATCTACCTTCCCACCACCGGAGCCATGTTAGGCTTCATCGAGACGCTGGATCACCCCGAGATGGTCGGTGTCAATCCGGAGGTGGCTCACGAGCACATGGCGGGCCTCAATTTCCTGCACGTCGTCGCCCAGGCGTGGGATGCGGGCAAGCTGTTCCACATCGACTTGAATGATCAGAACTACGCTCGCTACGACCAAGATCTGCGCTTTGGCTCCCAAAACCCCAAGGCAGCCTTCTTCCTGATCAAGTTCCTCGAAGACGTGGGCTATGATGGGCCGCGCCACTTCGATGCTCACGCCTATCGCACGGAGGATCTGAAGGGTGTGCGTGACTTTGCCGTTGGCTGCATGAGGACCTATCTCATTCTGGAAGAAAAGGCGCGCCGCTTCAACGAGGACGCAGAGATCCAGGCCCTCCTGGCGGAGATCAATACTGACGATGGCAGCACGGCCAGCTTCCGGGGCGAATACTCGTCGGATAAGGCCGCCGCTCTCAAGAGTCACGCCTTCGATCGGGTCGGTCTGGGCAAACGTGGGATGGGGTACGAGAGGCTCGACCAGCTTGTGATCGAGTTGTTGCTGGGGGTGCGGTGAAAATGAGTCTCTTTCTCGGCATTGACGTCGCCACAACCAGTGCCAAGGCATTGCTGGTTGATGAGACTGGAGCGGTCATCGCCAGTGCTACCGCTGACTACCCCCTTTCCACTCCCAGGCCGCTCTGGTCGGAGCAATCGCCGACCGATTGGTGGACGGGGGTGGTAGCGTGCGTGCGGCAAGCATTGGAGCAAGGAGGCGTGGATCCGGAGGCAGTGGCGGCTGTGGGGCTGACCGGGCAGATGCACGGCCTGGTGCTGCTCGACGAGGCCGGCCAGGTACTGCGCCCGGCCATCCTGTGGAACGACCAGCGTACGGGGGCTGAATGTGACTTGATCACGGAGACACTCGGCTTCGAGAGACTGCTGGCTCTCACTGGCAACCCGGCGCTGCCGGGTTTCACCGCGCCCAAGCTGCTCTGGGTCCGCCGGCACGAGCCGGATATCTACGCCCGGATCGCCCAGGTTCTGCTGCCCAAGGACTACGTGCGCTACCGAATGACGGGTGACTATGCCACCGATCTGGCTGGCGCTGCGGGCACACTCTGGCTCGACGTGCCAGGCCGCCGGTGGTCGGACGAGGTGCTGGCTGCTCTGGATGTTCCTGCTAGCTGGCTGCCACCGGTTCACGAAGGGCCGCAGGTCACCGGTACAATCAGCCAGGCGGCTGCCGCTGAGATGGGGCTTAACCCAGGCACACCGGTGGTCGCTGGCGGCGGCGATCAGGCAGCTCAAGCTGTAGGAGTGGGTGCGGTACACCCGGGCATCGTGGCCCTGACGCTGGGCACCTCGGGGGTCGTCTTTGCGCCCACCGATCAACCTGTTGTCGAGCCCCAGGGACGGTTGCATGCTTTCTGCCATGCAGTGCCAGGCCGTTGGCATTTGATGGGCGTTATGCTATCGGCGGCCGGCAGTCTGCGTTGGTATCGCGATACACTGGCCCCAGGCATTGCTTTTGACGACCTGCTGGCTCCGGCCGTTGAAGTGCCCGCGGGCAGTGAGGGTCTTCTTTTCCTGCCCTATCTGACAGGCGAACGCACGCCTCATCCCGATCCATTGGCCCGAGGGGCCTTGGTGGGGCTTACGGTGCGCCACACCCAGGCTCACCTGACCCGATCTGTGTTGGAAGGGGTCGCCTTTGGATTGCGCGATGGCATGGAGCTGCTGCGCACTGCTGGGGCTGGCCAGCCGACGCAGGTGCGTATCTCGGGCGGCGGTGCGCGTAGCGCACTGTGGCGACAGATCATCGCCGACGTGTTGCAGACCGAATTGGCCACAGTGAACGTGGTTGAGGGCGCGGCGTACGGGGCAGCGCTCTTGGCCGGGGTAGGGGCGGGGGTCTGGCCCGATGTGGAGGCGGCTTGCACGGATGTGGTGCAACTCACCAGCCGAGTCACGCCGCAAGCGGAAGCGCAGGCTCGCTATCAGACCCTGTACGATCAATACCGCGGGCTCTACCCGGCTCTCAAGCCAACCTTCGAGAGCCTGGCTGAAACAGGCTAGAGGGAGGGATGAACGGCGAGCAGCTATTCGTTCACCACCAGCACGATCTTGCCATTCACTGCCGCCTGCTTGATGAGTTCATGGGCACGCGCGGCCTCGGTCAGCGGCATGCGCTCCGCGATGACTGGTTTGATCTTCTCCTGCGCCAGCAGATTGAACAGCTCGGTCAGGTCTTCGCGGAACCAATCCGCTTGCTTCTGGCGCAACGCCCCGATGGAATAGAACTTCGTGGAGCGGCCATTGGGCAGGATGTTCCAGATCTGGAGTTTGATGAAATCAAGGGGAATGTTGCCGCCTCTGCCAGTGGCGCGTCCGGCGCGCACATGACCAAATCGCGCAGGCTCAACGCGCCTTTCAAATGGCCGGATGCAGCGGTCACGTAGACGTAAGTAGAGCATCTCGTCCTCCTGCGCGTCCCAGACCGGTTCCTTTTGAATTACGCTGATAAAAATGGGGAGCATGTCGTTTCTACTTTCGCTTGCGTCGTCTCTCACCAATCCGACATGATTCCGTAAGCGCGGTTCTGAACTTCACCTGCCACTAGCCCGCGCCAGAGGCGTGTCTGGCGGGCGTCTAGTAGCCGGAAGCCCAGCGTTTCGTACAGGTGACAGGCTGCCCGGTTGTGATCTGTCGTCATCACGTGGACGCCACTCACGCCCGTCACCCAGAACTGCGCCAGGCAGGTCTCCAGCAGTGCGCGGCCGATCCCTCGTCCTCGAGCCTGCGCGCCTACGTTGACGTGCAGGTGGCCGGGGAAGCGTTCGAGTGGGACGGTCGGGATCGCGCGTTCCAGCAGTTCCTGTAGCAGTCGCAAACCGAAGCGCAGCGTCTTTCTCCCAACGTGGTAACGTCTCTGCAGCATCCCGCGCAGCACCGTCGACAGTATGTGGGTGCCAAAGATCCGTGTGCGTCGCCGGCTGTCACTGCAGCCCATCACGTAACCCGCCACGGCCCCGGACGACTCGGCTACCCACAGCCGCGCCAGCTCGTGGTCGGTATAGCAGGCGACGAACGCTGCGCAGAACAGCGCGCGGTCGTCTAGAAATTGTTCGACCGGAGCGCCGAAAAAGGCGGTGTCGGCTGCCAACGTCCAGACGGCCTTCCTGTCTTGTGGGCGGTAGGGACGGACCTGGTACATCTGCATCTTCCATCGGCGATAGGCAAGTAAAAAGCCGCAGACCAGGCTGCGGCTTTCTCACGCGCACGTGTCGAGAGTGCCGGTTAGTCTGGTTCGCTCATAGGGAGTACGACTAAATCGGTACTGAACGGATTGTCAGAGTCGCTATCTATGCTATCGGTATCCATACATGTTTCCATCGGGCTAATCGTAAGCATCGCGCGTTTCCGTATCAGGGCTTATTATACTCCAGAAAGGATGATTGGCAAGCGCGTCCAGGGAATCGTCCTCCAGGCGGATCAGGTACCAGGCAGTGCGGTCGAGCACGAGACCCTGTCGTACCTCGGCGGCCAGGGCCAGCCAGTCCGGCTGGCCCAGCGTATCAAGATGGAGATGATACCAGACGAGGTGGCCGTACGCCAGTACACCATCTGTGCTCGTCTGCCCGTAGTGACCGCTCCAGGTAGTGGTATCATCAGGTGTGATCGCCCGGACGTAGAGGGTGTAGCGGTAGGCGCGGCTCACGCGCCCGCGCATCCCCAGCGCCACCCACAGGCTGTCACCCAGGCGGAGCACGTGCAGGCCGGTGATGTCGGCCTCGCTACGCACTCGACGCACGACGCTGTCCTTCACGGGGTCGTCACGCCCTGGCAGGGTGACGTCGTCTGGGACCGCCGGACCGCTGTCGGCGTCAGGGAAAGCTTCGCCCTCGACGAAACCCAGCGCGGTGACACCATCCACCTCCACGAACAGTTCATTCTGCCGCATGAAACTGTTCAGAAAGTAACCCAACGCCTTTTGCTGAGAGCGATAGAGCTCGACTGCCTCCCGTTTGGCCGCCAGTTCCTCGGCGGACAGCCGCCACTGTAGCCACTCACCGACGAGTTCGAGTTGCCGTGGCGGGCTCAAACTCATCTCTGGTTTCAGGCCAAAGGGCTGGGGATACAGGCCATAGTGTACCAGATACCCCAGCAGTCGTGGCTGAAAGGTCGGATCTTCCGCTTGCTCCATCTCCACGGCCAGGGTTGTGAACGCGCTTAATATGCGGTGGTCAATGTGCTCGTCGTTGGGGTGTGGCATCACGATCAGGTCGGGGCGTTGCTGCGTGAGGATGGCGCGAAGGTCCCCCAGCAGCGCCTCACCGCTGTGTGGCGCGTCCGGGTGGAAGGCGCGCGGATACTGGTTATGGTCGCGCTTGGAGTAGGGTGAGCGGTACGGTTTGTCGCTCTGCCAGTGGTCCCACCACAGCGCGGTTAGCCCCCGTTCGGGGTATCCCAGGAAAGTGACTCTGTCCGCGTCCAGCCCCAGCCTGGTGAGGGCGTCCAGTGACTCCTGCTGGCGACGTTCTCCCATGGCGATAAAGTCCTCCGGCTTAAGGAGAGCGCGGCGGCACTCTGTCATCGTGGCGAGGCGGTAGCCGTCGCCAGCGGTGGCGATGACCACGTGGACGTTCAGCTCCTGCCGAAGCGCAGCCTGGATCAGTCCTCCCGCGCCTAACACCTCGTCGTCGCAGTGGGGGGCGAGGACCAACAGGCTGCGGTGTTCGTCGAGTGCCAGCAAAGGGTACGTCTCCGGCGAACGGTTGGAGCCGGCCAGGTGACACTCATAGCTCACAGCACCTCTCATCAGGATGACCATCGCCAGCCCGGCGGTCCAGACCTTGGGGGAGCGCAGAGACCGGCGGGTTATCCTCCGCGCGCTGGCCCACGCGACCCGAAGCCAGCAGGCAACCATCCCGATGTGCATTTGATCCTTCTCGTTGATATATTGATCCTTTGCCATAGTTCTTCAATCTTGTCTTCGCGTATTATGCCACCAGGAGGTCAGTTTGTCCAGTAATACCAAGACCTATACCTTGGCAGATTCCAGCAGTCCAGCCACAAAGCAAAGCCCAACGCCGCCATCAGCTACAATGTGCCACAAACAACCCCCGGGCGCATCGGCCAACCGGGGAGTTTTGGAGCTAGTCGGGTGGTGGGTTCTGCACCTGGTCACTTGACCAGGTGGATCAGATATCAGGAGATCTCTGTCAGGTTTGATTCGATTCTGAAACTACCCTCATCAGTGTGCCAAGAAAGCAATCAGCGGCGCGGGGAAAGTCCTCTGGCCGACTTCACATCAGCGGGTGACCACCGTGGCTGGCGAAGAAGACCCGAAAGTCGGGGATCTGCCTGGCCATCGCACACACCTACTGCTCGACCTCTAGCAAGGCCTCGTCGCGCAGGCTGGCCGTGAAGAGCACGGGGCAGCGGGTCATTCTCGGTGCAGTAGGTGTATCTCTCCGAGCGTGCCCTGCATCTGCCTGCGCAGGTGCTCTCTCCCCACGTCGGTAACGCTCAGTCGCTCATCTCCCACCAACCACCCACGCTCGAACATCTCTGTCAAGCTTTGCTCGATTATCTCAGCGACATGGGGTTGCTGAGCCAGTCCCAACTCCCGCAGCATTGGGTTGCTGCTGAAGTCGACGGGCTGGTGCGACTGAGCGATCAGTTCGCTGCGTGTCTGCGTCATCTGGTTTTGGACCACGTTGAGCATCCAGTCGCGCAATTGCGCTTGCCGGAATCGCTGGTACCATTCGGCGAGTCCCATCTTGTACCGGGAGAGGTCCATCTCCTCGGCGCCCAGAGAGCGAACGGTTTCGATGGCCAGCTCAACCGCACTCTTGAGGATCAATAAAGCCACGGTCAGCCCTACCAACGTGTCCAGCAGTGGGAATTGAAGCAGCGAGGCAACCAGTCCAGCCGTGACGCTGGCTGCGACGATGACGTGGTTGCGCGAATCCACCGACTGGGTGATGAGCGCCATGCTCCCGCTGCGTAACCCTACGTAGCGCTGGTAGGCATGCAGTGCCAGGCAGACCAGGGCGGAGAGGATCGTCGCCAGGAAGGTAAACCAGTCCACCTCCGGCTCAAAGGGAACGGAAAAGCGGCGCACAGCCTCGTAGAAGGCGAAGCCGCCGGTGACCAGCATCCAGCAGCACGAGCAC
>JAKLPW010000257.1 GCA_022013675.1 Anaerolineae bacterium
CCAAGTGAGGAGGAATCATGTCTACACCGGGTATTGTCATCGAGCCTGCCGTAACCGATCGACATAAGATGGAGTTCATCAAGTTTCCGCTTTGGCTTTATCGTAAGCACCTCAAGGATCCCTACTGGGTTCCCCCACTGATCAGCGAGAGGAAGGGCTTCCTTAATCCTGATAAGAACCCCTTCTTCGAACACTCGGAAGCCGAATTCTTCTTGGCACGGCGAGATGGGCAGGTGGTGGGCACCGTCGCGGCCATCCTGAACAATAATCACAACAAGATGCATAATGAGAAGACCGGCTTCTTTGGCCTGTTCGAGTGCGTCGAGGACTACACGGTGGCCGAGGCGCTCCTTGGCAAGGCTCGGGAGTGGGTCAGGGCCAAGGGAATGGACATTCTGCGGGGACCCATCAACATGGATATCAATGGAGAGGTGGGCCTGCTTGTTTACGGGTTCGATGGTCCTCCGGTTGTGCTGATGACCTACAATCCGCGCTACTACGAAGGTTTCATCGAGCGCTTCGGTCTCTCCAAGGTCAAGGACCTCTACGCCTATACTATCAAGGTTCAGGACTTCGCGAGAAACATCCCTGAGAAGGTGCTCCGCGTGGCCAAGAAGATGCAGAAACGCCACAACATCGCGGTGCGCCCCCTTGACATGAGCCGCTTCGACGAAGAGATCGCCAAGATCAAGGTGATTTACGAAGAAGCCTGGGCCAAGAATTGGGGTGACGTTGCCATGACCGAGCGCGAGTTCCACGCCATGGCCTACGGTCTGAAGCAGTTCATGGACCCTGCTCTGGTATACGTGGCGGAGATCGAGGGGGAGATGGTTGGTGTCTGCGTGGGTGTCCCTGACGCCTGCCAGATCCTGATTCATATGGATGGAACTCTGTTTCCCACCGGTTGGCTCAAGTTCCTCTGGTACAAACGTAAGGTGAAGGACATGCGGCTTCTCATCATGGGAGTCCTGGAGGAACATCGCCTGAAGGGGATTGATGCCCTCTTTTATCTCGCAACGGCCGAGGGGGCTGTGCCGGCGGGCTATGAAAATTGCGAGATGTCCTGGATACTGGAGGACAACTACAAGATCCGACGGGGCTGTGAGACTCTGGGGGGCAAGATTTATAGGACGTATCGGTTATATGACCTCTCTCTCTGACGGGAGATCCGGTGTGTCTACTCTGAAAACGCAAGGGCTACTAATGACATACACCTGTCATCTTTCGTCTGAACGGCGCGCCCGCGCCGTGGCGATACTCAGAATGACAGGGGCTCGCATGGGAGGATTCCTCTCTTGGAGCTAGTGATATGCCTATCTACATAGATGTCTCGGCTGCCGCCCACGGAAGGGCCGGGCTGGGGCGTTATGCCGAGAGCTTGGCCCGGGCTTTATTGCAGCGTTACCCGGATCGCTTCGCTCTTTTTCATAACCGCGACCGCAGCACACACGCGATAGAGGGGTTGGAAGGTATCCCCACGCGTAAGGTGCGGGCCGGCTACAAACCGTGGCGCTTGGCTGTCTGGCTGGGACAACTCGTGCATGCGGACTTCGGTCGTCTGGTGCCTGACGCCGAGCTTTTCCATGCTACCGAGCATCTCCTCATGCCTTTGCCTGATGTGCCCACTGTGCTCACGGTGCACGATCTTATCTATCGCCTTTTCCCACAATACCACAAACGTCTCAACTACGTATACCTGAATGCCGCTATGCCTCTCTACGTCCGCCGGGCGCATGCTATCATTACCATTTCCGAGTCGAGCAAGAGAGACCTGGTGCGTCTTTATGATGTGCCGCCGGAGAAGGTAACCGTGATCTACGAGGCGGCGGGTTCCCAGTTTAGGCCTGTCCCGGTGGAGGCCATCGCTACTGTGCGCAACCGATATGCTCTTCCGGAGTGTTTCATGCTAACCGTGGGGACCATCGAACCGCGTAAGAATCTGTCTCGTCTGTTGGACGCCCTGGCCATGACGCACAAGAAAGGGGCGGACGTGAAGCTGGTCGTCGTGGGAAAGAGGGGATGGCTCGACGAGGAGTTCTTTCGTGCTCTTGAGGATCACCCCTGCCGCGAAAGTGTTCAGCTTCTGGGCTATGTTCCAGACGATGATCTACCGTGTCTCTACGGTGCAGCGGATCTCTGCGTCGTTCCTTCTATCTACGAGGGGTTTGGACTGCCGGTACTGGAGGCCATGGCCTGTGGAACTCCCGTAGCGTGCAGCCGCGCTTCCAGCTTGCCGGAGCTAGGCGGCGACGCGGCGGTGTACTTCGACCCGATCAGTGTGGATGAGATGAGTGCGAGCATCACCCGTGTTCTGCGAGACGAATCGCTGCGCGAGGAGATGCGTACCAAGGGGCTGACGCAGGCAGCGCACTTCTCCTGGGAGCGGGCGGCGAAGGAGACCATGGCAGTGTACGGAAGGGTGCTTAGCTGATACGGCAGTCAGCCTGAGCCGGTCGAATGGTGACGGGTTGGCGGGAAGGTGCTGCTGAGAAGAGGAGAAGGTGGGCTAGAGTCGCATCCTTCGACGGGCTCAGGATGCTGGGTTGTGGACGGGCGAGGATAGTCTATGGAAGTTCAAGTTGGTGTGGCCAAGATCAAGAAATACGCAACCAGCGAGAGTGGCGACACTCTGGAGATGATAGAGCGCCCCTACGGTGGGATTTCTCTCGTTTTGGCTGATGGTCAGATGAGTGGCC
>JAKLPW010000258.1 GCA_022013675.1 Anaerolineae bacterium
AGATGGCTTGGTCCAGCCCTATTTGGGTAGTCGTGCCCTAGGAGGCCAGCAAGGTATGACCATCTATGTCAACTTTTTCATCCATTCCGAGGACTTCATCTCGGTCGAGAGCCAGCACGCCACACAGCGGGCGGCGGAGCTCTTCGCGCGCCACGGACTCAAGGCCGACTTCTATCTGACAGGCCTGGTCGCTGAGCGCATGATGACCGATGCGCCGGAAACCATCGACACGCTCCGGCGGACGAGGATGCCTATCTCGTACCACGCTGACATCCACGCCCCGTTCCCCACGCTTCCCCGGCGCGTGCGTGATCTGAGCTGGGACGAGGCCGTTGAGGAGACAGTGCTACAGGAGACGCATCACCTGGACCCGCTTACGGGTGAACTCACGGAGGATCGCCCCAATCAGATGGCCCTCCTAACCGAGATCTTCGGTCGGCCGCCCCTGGTGACCATCGGCGCGGTGGCAGGACAGGGGGCGCAAGCTATCCGGTATGCGCAACACCAACTGGGTGTGCCCATGGCGTCGACGAACGGCTCCATGCTCAGCCTGCCCCTGGTGTGGCACAATGGCATGTTGAGAGGCCTGCCCAGTCCGAACAGCTACTTCTATCTCATAGAGCGCTTCGTCAGGCCGGACCGGGGAAAGCCCATGAGGGTTGACCAGAGTGCTGACCAGGTGGTGGCCATTCTGGATCGGCAGGTTGAGCAGATCCCGCGAGGGGAGGACAGCATCCTTTCTGTAGGCGTCCACGATTTCACCTTCGCCCTGACCGACGGCTGGATCGGTTGCTACATCGATCGGGAGACGCACCAGCGCCGCAATCCCTCGTTACTGTGGGCCTCACCTCCTCTCCCTGCCTTTGAGCAAGAGAGGATCTGGCGCGTGTACGAGAGTGTGGTGGCCTACTGTGCCCAGCATCCAGACATCGAGATTATTACTGCTGAAGACGTGCTGGGCTGGGTCGAGCCATTGCCGGAGACGCAGACGTTGAGCGGGAGCGAGGTGCTAGCGGTGGCCGAGGGTGTGTTGGAGAGGTGGGCAGGCCCGGGCTATCCACCTGCTCACGTCAAAGTTGGCGGGCGCGAGCTCTCCCTGGCCGATTGCTTCCAGGCACTGGTGCATGCCCTGGCGAGCTACCGGCGGCAGGGTTCCTTACCCGAGACGGTGGTGATCCGTGAACTGGTGGGGCCCACGGACACGCCCGTGACCCTGGCGATCAAGCAAGGGGAGTTTCAGCCCCGTTGGCTTCTGGACGGAGAGCGAGTCGCCGACCTGGCCGTTGCGGTTGAAACGAAGATGAGCGACCGGATACCGGGTGTGGTTGACCTGACCGGCGGCGAGCGTCCTGTGCCTTCTCTGCTGGCATTTGGGCAACCTCCCAGCCAGACCGAGGGACTCATGAATCCTGCCGAGTTTCTGTACACAGCCGCCCAGGTGGTTCAATCCCTGGGACGAACGGGAGAGCCAGGTCGGGCGCTGGTGACGGGGGCCAATTTGCTGCCCCAGCCGGCTGTGCCGCGCCGCACGGAAGGCCGATGGCCACCTTTCTCTGCTCCGCAGGAGGACTACTCGGCGCAGGAGTGGCTGGCAGACTTGCAGACGTGGACGGTGAAGACAGCTCTGTTTAGAAGATAGGAGGGGACGAGGATGCAGCTTGATGACGTAGCGAGAAGCCTGGTGCAAGTCATAGAAGGGTTTGAGATCATTGATTGCCACGAGCACCTGGGCCCGGAGAAGGTACGGACTGAGACCCCGGTAGACGTTTTCACTCTATTCTCCCACTACACGCGTGGCGATTTGTTGGTAGCAGGGATGACCGAAGCCGGCTACGATGCGCTTTTCGATCAGAGAATACCTCTGGAGCGCCGGTGGACGATGTTCAAGCCCTATTGGGACCAGATTCGCTGGGGATCGTACGCCCGCGCGGCGCTTCTGGCAGCCGAGAAGTTCTATGGCTACTCTGACATCAACGACGAGACGTACCGGCCACTGTCGGAGGCCATACAGAAAGCCAACACGCCCGGGATATATGAACGGGTGCTACGCGATGCCTGCAACATCCGCACCGCGATCACTATAAGGGGTTCCGACGATCTGGACACACCTCTGCTCACACGGGTTGTTCCCCTACCCAGGTTGCATGTGGATCCAGAGCATCGGGTGACGACGTGGGAGATTGTCTCACGTCCTGAATTCGATCCCGAAGCGACCATTCGCTCGCTGGATGACTATCTTGATGCACTACAACGTTACGTGGTGCGCGCAAAACAAGAGGGAGCCGTGGGCGTGAAGATGGTGTCGAATTCGTATGAACCCCCGAATCGGAAGGAAGCAGTGGCTGCTTTCGAATCGCTGCGCAGTGGGGCCGAGACCGACCTTCCGGAGCTGAACCCTCTGAGGGACTACGTCACAGATCGAGCCATTGCCTATGCCACCGAGCAAGACATGGTGATCGCGGTGCATACGGGCTACTGGGGCGATTTCCGCACGTTGGATCCTCTTCATATGATCCCCCTCCTGCAGCGACATCCAAAGGCCAGGTTTGACATCTTCCACCTCGGCTACCCCTACGTGAGAGATGCGCTGATGCTTGGCAAGGGTTTCCCCAATGTGTGGCTCAATCTATGCTGGACGCATATCATCTCTCAGCGCTTTGCCGTGGCGGCGTTGGATGAGGCAGTTGACCTCGTTCCTATGAACAAGCTCTTGGCCTTTGGGGCGGACTACGGCCTGCCTGTGGAGAAGGTCTACGGACACCTGGTCATGGCGCGGGAGGACGTGGCTGAGGTTCTGGCACGGAGGATCGTGGCGAAGCAGATGAGCGAGAGTCAGGCGCTTGAACTGGCGCGGAAATGGTTCTGGGAGAATCCGATCGAGCTCTATCGTCTGAAGGTTTGATGGTTCATAATACAAGAGGAAGGGAAGGGAGAGAAGAAGCGATGTGGCCAATTTGTTTGGGTCTGAATGGTTTTACTTCGGCTGAGGTGGCGTATGGCGTGAGATTCCGACTGGATGAGATCTTGGCGCACGCGCATGACCTGCACTACGATGGGATCGAGATCATCCCGTTTCATGAGCCCTATCCCACGACCGCGAAAGGACAGCGGGAGCTCAAGTCGTTGTATGAGGGCTACGAGCTGGCGATACCCGCCTTGCAGTCGCAGACGAGGGGACACGCCTCCAGCCCGGAGCAAGGACAACGCGATGACTACGTGGAGAGCATGATGTTCAACCTGGAATTGGCCTACAACGTAGAGGCCGGTGTGGTGGGTGTGTGGTCCGGCGGGCACCTGCCCGGTGTGGAACTCGGTGAGCAGGCCCGTTGGGCGCTGGATACGTATGCCCGATGCACCGAGCTGGCCGAGGAGGCGGGTCTCACGTTGGCCCTGGAGCCTGAGCCAGTGCAGGTGGTGGACTCCCTGGAGGATCTGCTTATGGTCCTGGATGGGGTCGGCTCGACCGCTCTCACGATGATCTTCGATTTCGCTCACGTCAACGTGTTGTCAGGTGAGCGACCGCTGGACTTCCTGGCAGCGGTGTCGGGGCGGATCGGTCACGTGCATTTAACCGACAACGACGGAGAGCAACTCTTTCTGGATGTAAAGGGGACCTCCAGCACGTCCACGCATCTCGCGGTGGGCGATGGCAACATGGACATGAAGGCTCTCGTTGGTGCCTTACGGGAGACCGGCTATGCTGGCTGGGTGCAGGTGGACGTCTGGGAAAATCCGGACCCCTATCGTGCTTCGCGATTGGGCAAGTTGTTCTTGGATGAATTAGGATGAGGAGGAATAACATGGAGATTGGCTTTCTGACCTGGTATTTCAAGCAGACTTCGTTGGAAGACCTGTTCGCCTGGGCTGCAGAGAACGGGATGAGTGGATTGGAGCTCGACAATTGCCCGGACAATCTGGATTGCGTGAAAGGCCTGCTCGCACGTTATCCGCAGGTGCGGGTCCACGCCCTGGGCCGCGCCAAGAACTATCTGGTTGGCACGGCAGCGGAGAGACAGGCAAAAGCAGCGCCGCTGGAGCGCGACATCGAAATCGCGGCGGAGTTGGGCGTCGGTGTGATCAACATCTTTGCGGGACGTGATCCGAACAAGACGGTGGAAGAGAACCTTCCCATTTTCGAGGAGGTCTTCACCCCGCTGGTCGAGAAGGCGGAGAAGCACGGCGTGCGACTGGCCATGGAGAACTGTGCGCAGCGTGGCCAGTGGCCCGCGGGCGGCAATCTGGCCCACACGCCGGAGAACTGGCGCAAGATGTTCGAGATCATACCTTCGGACGCTCTGGGCCTCACCTTCGATCCGTCTCACTTCATCTTCCAGGGCATGGACTATGTGAGTGCCGTTCACGAGTTTGGGGACCGCATCTACTACGTCCACGCCAAGGACTGTGAGATTCTCGATGATCTACTGGGGGACCGAGGCATCTATGGAAATGATTGGTGGCGATGGCGACTGCCGGGCTGGGGTGAGATGGACTGGGTGGCCTTCTTCACAGCGCTGCGCGAGGTTGGCTACGCTGGACCGGTGGGCATCGAACACGAGTCAAAGATCATCAAGATTATGTTCACACTCACACCTCCTCATAGTGGTTGCTCTGATTTGAGAATCAAACCGGTTCTTCCACAGGCTTCTACCACTCGAAGCGGCTCAGGAAGTCCTGCGCCATCAAGAGTCCTTGCCTGAGTTCATCGTCATTGTGATTCCACAGCTTTGACTCATGTTCGATGCCCACCGGTCCATCGTAGCCAACCTCGCGCAGCGCTGTGA
>JAKLPW010000259.1 GCA_022013675.1 Anaerolineae bacterium
AAAGTCAGACACAAGGTGGTCTTCCCTGCGCCACAAGGCCCCACAATGGCAACATACTCGCCCTTGCTTATTTCCAGGTTGACCTCCTGAAGCGCCGGGACGTCAGTGTCTGCGTATTGATAGGTCAGGTTTTCTATACGGACGTATTCGTCGGACATTGACTGCTCCTCCAGGTGAAGGATACTGTCGGGTAATATGATTGCTGAAATTGGGAACGAGAGAGACAGGCTGGCGTGCCCCCTCAACCCAGGGACTCCAGGTGCGAACGTTTCCGTATGGAAGGAAATCGCTCGCTGCTCAAGACCCGGATCCCCCGTCACGTCAGCCTGCCCACGACATGTCATCCAACCAAGAACCATGCGTCTGGGTCAGTATTTATGAGGGAAGAGAGCGACCTATTCGCCCGACTCCTTCATCAACAGCACCGCCACGCCCGCCAGGGTGACCAGAATGCCCATCACCAGGGTGGAGCCGATGAGAATGGCGAAGCCGTCGGCCTCAATGAACCCTAGAGCCGCGATTCTTCCTGCAGCCGAAGGCATGAAGAGGGTCAACACGCCCAAAGCGATGATGCCAAAGCCCACTTCCGATTTAACCGTGATGGGCTTTGCCTCGGCGTCTTCCTCCTCCGTGCCGCGGAACTTGCGAAGCAGGAAAAAGGCAGCCACCAGAACCACGATGAAGACAAACAACCACACGTCCACGTCTGTACCTCCTTATTCATGAAGCAGGGTATGGTAGCTCCTGCCAATCGACCAGTCATTAAATCGTTGATCGGCGAACCGAACCTTGAACCTCTATCCAAAGCCATAGAGGACAAGGAAGATCAGAAGCGCGGAAATGACGAGGCCCGCAGTGATCCAGATGACGGTCTGCAGTTTGGGCGCCCCGACAATCGTTACTTGCTTGGTCAAGCTAGGCGGCAGGGCTTCCAGAATGGCCAGAGCAACGAAGGACGAAATGATCTTGTCCGCCAGGGAAACCAGGATATTGCTGGAAAAGACGGACACGATCAGGTGCTGGCCCATGCCCAGGAAGGCAGCGGTCATCACGTCGGCGAAGTGGCCCGTGGCTCCTCCAAAGATGAACACATAGATAGGCACAGCCATCAGGGTGACAAACAGCGCCACCAGCAAGGACAGAATGAAGAAGCGCACGAAGCTCTTGCCCATCCCCCACCGTACGCCATAACCCCAAACCAAAGCCCCCACCACATTGCACGCAGCGAAGGGGATGCCGATGGGCCCGCTGGTGAAACCGCTGATGAGATTGGTAGCAGCGCCGGCCAGCGCCCCCCACCACGGTCCGACGGTCACGGCCACAACACAGGTGCCGATCATGTCAAGGAATGTGGGAAGGTTCAAGAAGCCATTGATGTAGCCTCCCACGATATTGAGCGCCACGGCAGCCGGGACCAGGGCGTAGATGTATGTGCGCGGGATCCTGGTGACCGTCTTCGTGGTAGCCTGAGTGGTCATAACAATCCTCCTTTTACACTTATGCATCAAAGATCACACGACCAATGCAGTACAGCATACTCCCGAAATCTCTTGCGACTGCCTCGCATCACCTCCCTTCACACCCGTCCAGATCACATGGCCGACGCCCGCCGGGATGGCTGCAACACGCCTTGCCAGCAAAGGGGGATTCGCTGCTGGCAGCCTACCCATTGGGTTGTCGGGTTACTCAGAAAAAATGCGCAGTTATCGTCTCCCTTGCGCACAAAAGCAAGCCGGGCGCGCCCTACTCCGCCCGAGTGATGTGTACTAGATACTTGTAGCGATCCGCACGATATAGCGTCTTGACGAACTCAACCGGCCTTCCTCCTGGCGCATAAGTCACGCGCTCTCGCAAGAGCAGCGGGGCCCCCTTCTTGACCTCAAGCAAATCCGCCTCGCGAGCGTCAGCCAGCGTGGCCTCCACAGACTCATCGGCCTCACCCAGCAGGATATGGAATCTGGATTCGAGAAGCTCATAGAGCGACCCTTCTCCTTCCACGTCCGCTTGCGTGATCACCCGATCCCCGCCCACATGCACGTAACTCTCCTGCAGTCCCACCGGTTCTCCATCGGCAAGACGCAGACGTAGGATCCTGTATACTTCATCATCTTCCGCAAGCTCCAGGCACGTTGCTATCTTATGCAGCGGCCTGACCCTACCAAACTCGAGCACACGCGCACCAGGGAGGAGCCCACGGGAACGCATATCTTCCGAGAAACTGGTCAGCTTGCGGAGCCCATGTTGCATCTTAGGGCGGCTCACAAAAGTGCCCTTGCCTCGCCGCCGATAGATGTGACCCTCCCTGACCAGCTCGCTGATGGCCTGCCGCACAGTGGTACGGCTCAGGGCATATTGCCTGATCAGTTCCTTCTCAGAGGGAATGGGATCGTTGGGCCGCAACTCCTCATTCTCGATTTTCTCAAGAATGATAGATTTCAACTGGCAATAGAGTGGAACCCGGTCGTGACGGTTGATCCCCAAGGAAACACCTTCTTCCATTCAGACGCAATGCTTGTGTCCAATGGACATAGTGACGTGGGGCGGTCATGATGACCTTACCTATTGTACCACACAAAGTGATCGTTGTCAATAGCAACTTGACGTATTACATGCCAAGTTCAATAAAAAGAGGCAAAGCATCCGGCCATCGAATGCCTTGCCTCCGTCTATCCCGAAAAATCCGCGGTCAGTATCTCAACCGATCAAATCACTTCGCAACATCTAGTGCCCCACTGCCCACCAACGACCACCCTGGAAAAGCATTGGGAATGAGCTGGTCCACGGAGAATTCCATTAGGTGCCCCTCCGTATCGGCCACCAGCACTCGCAGGCTGCCACCGAACTCTATCAACACCTGCCGGCAGGCCCCACAAGGCGAAGCCCCTGTCGCAGTGACCACGGCGAGAGTATCGAACTCCTGTTCCCCTTCCGACACTGCCTTGAATACTGCCACCCGCTCGGCGCAGACGGTCAGCCCCGAAGAAGCATTCTCCACATTGCAACCGGTATATACCTTGCCCGAGCAAGCCAGAAGAGCCGCTCCCACTGGGAAGCCGGAATAGGGCGCGTAGGCCTTCTTCCGCGCTAGTGCTGCTATTGCAATCAATTGCTTATCAGTCATTGGTTTGTCAAGCATTGACATCATCCTTGTCCGTACTGGCCAGCTCGGTCTGAGCCTCTTCGTCTGGCTCTGCCTCAGATTCACTCTTCGGTCTTACCCTCGCCGGCACGCCATAGGCTATGCTTTCGGGCGGGACATCGTGGGTTACCACCGATCCCGCCCCGATGACCGCCCCCGCGCCTACCTCGACCGGGGCTACCAGCATGGTCCCACTTCCCACGAAGACGTCGTCTCCCAAGGTGGTGGGATTTTTCCGCACGCCGTCGTAGTTGCAGGTCACGGTGCCAGCCCCAATGTTCACATCACGC
>JAKLPW010000260.1 GCA_022013675.1 Anaerolineae bacterium
AACCGATAGGGTCATCTGTGATGCCTAGCCCAGCGGCGGCCTCGATGAACGATTGGAAGTCCCGTGCCAGCTCGGTCACGGGTCGCTCGGCGAGCACGCCGGCGATAGGGAGTGCTGCCAGCGCCTGCACGCGGCCCTCGGATACGGCCACATAGCCCCCACCAGTCGAGATTAGAACATTGGCTGCAATAGCCATATCCTTTGGGTTCGTGCCGAGAACCACAAGATTGTGGCAATCGTGGGCATAGGTTGTTGCCAGTGCCCCAGTCCGCAATCCGGTTCCTGAAATCAGCACAGCCGAATGATTGTTGTTCTGCCCGTGCCGATGCCAGACGGTTGCCAGAGCCAGATCCGGGTCTTGAGACCAGGGCACGATCCCATCCGCCAGATTGAACACACGGGTCGTCTTGCCCCGTCCTTGCTGCGTTAGAACCTGAGCAGTTACCCTCCGACCCGGGCCTCTGATAGTGAAATCATCCGCGCAAAAGGGTTCCAGTCTGACGGACATCAATGCCCTTTCGGGTGGCTCACAGGCAGGCTGAGCTAGCTTGATCATCTTGCCGTCTTTCGCCACGATCCGTCCTGCGTAAATGGTCAGATGCACCTCAAAGGATTGTAGATCGCTGAGCACCAGCAGGTCGGCCGTTCTACCAGGAGCCACTACTCCAAGATCGAGGCGACGCAGTCTTCGGGCGGGAGTGAGCGTGGCTGCGCGTACCGCATCGACGGGCTTCATTCCCAGCGCGATTGCTCTGCGTACGCCCCGATCCAGGTGTCCTTCTTTGACCAATGCGTGTGGGGGGACATCGTCCGTGACGAAGACGACATCCTCAAGAGACCCTCGTTGACGCCAGCTTTCCACAGCCTCTGCCACGTTGTCCCTGTGACTCGCGCAGCAGATCTCCACCGTCATTCCCAACCGCGACCGAGCCAGAATCCCTTCCGGCGTCAGGTGCTCGTGATCAGAATCGATGCCGGCTGCCAGGTAGGTGTTAAGCTCGCGCCCACCCAGGCCACGGATATGCCCGGTGAGGATGACACCGCGTCGTCGGCCTGCCTTTACGATTTCCGTCGTGCGTGGAGCCTGTCTGATCACACCCCAGTAGTCCATCACTTCTGCCAGGCCGATGGTGTTCGGGTTATCAAGGAGGGTGTTCACCTCCTTTGCGCCAAAGAACGCTCCTGAAGTTTCCAGGCTGGGCACGGAAGGTACGCATGTTGGCACGAAGGTCAGTACTCGTAGGGGGAGCCCGCGCGAGGCTCGAATCATGTACTCCACACCCTCGATCCCTAGCACATTCGCCATCTCATGTGGATCCTGCGCTACTGTGGTAACTCCTCGGGGCACAACAGCATTAGCGAAGTAATCAGGGGTCACGTGGGTGCTCTCGATATGCATGTGGCTATCAATCAAGCCGGGGGTGACCCACATGCCGGTAGCATCCATGACCTGCAGCCCATCACAGCGGTCATCCTCAGGTTCTGTCACGTAGGCGATGGTATCCTCGCAGATGCCGATGGTTGCTAAGTGTATATCGCGCGTGAGAACGTTAAGGAGTTGTGCGTTTCGAATCACCAGGTCAGCCGGTTCATCGCCCTTGGCCACGCGAAGCAGCCTGCGGTATTGTGCCATGGTTTCTCAGTCCTCATCTGCCCAGATAGGAAGGATGACTTGTCTCTCCACATCCACCAGGCCCATATCCGTGAGGCTATAATCGGGAATGACGGGCAAGGCCAATCCCAGGATAGGGCCGATGGGTTGATGGAAAGTGAGTCCCAGGTTCCTCAAAGCCTCGTTCAGTTTCTGCATCATCGGCGCTAGGTCTTCCAGCGGGAGAGGACACATCAATCCAGCGATGGGTAGGGGAAGGGAGGCCATTATCTTACCATCGCAAGCGCAGCATATCCCTTCACCGCAGGCTGCAAGCTCGTTGGCTGCTATGACCATATCGTCCACGCTACGTCCAACAACCAGGAGATTGTGGGAGTCATGAGCTACTGTGGTGGCAACTGCGCCCTGGCGGAGGCCAAGGCCCTGGACTAGATTCAGACTGCGATTTCCGGTCCGACCATGACGTTCCAGGATGGCAACCAGACAGACATCATCCACGTCCAAGAAATCGACGAGACCATCGCGCACAGGTAGCTCAATGGTTACCAGGCCTCTTCTCTCGCCGGACCTAATGGTCATCACGTGGAGGCGTTCTCGTTGTCTCCCCGATCTAGCTCGGAGTGTGAAGTCTTCTCGCCTAGGTAGGTGCGGCAGGTGGATGGTGTCTTCCTGCTCAATCTCCAATTTCACCTTAGGAAGGTCTACGGCCAGGCGGCCTGCTCTTGCCACCATCACTCCACCGACGAACACCTCATCGACCTCGAAATCTTGCAGATTCCGCAGCAACAGGATGTCGGCCCGCTTGCCAGGTGCTATGGCTCCCAGGTCATGTAATCTGTGGCGCTGTGCTCCATTCAGAGTCGCTGCCCGGATCGCGTCGACCGGAGGAATGCCTGCCGAGATAGCGTGGCGCACCCCGTTGTCCAGGTGGCCGTGCCGCAGCAAGTCTTCGGGGAAGATGTCGTCGGTGCACATGATCAGATTGGGGGGGAGCGTGCCCAGTTCCTGCACGATTTTCCCCAATACTGACATGCTCTCGGAGAAACTGGAGACTCGACCTTCGACGGCCATGCCCAAGCGGAGTTTTTCCAGTAGTTCGTCCGCGTCATGTCCCTCGTGATCTGAAAGGGGGCCGCCCAACATGTAGGCAGCCAGTTG
This sequence comes from Anaerolineae bacterium, assembly GCA_022013675.1. Classification (GTDB taxonomy): domain Bacteria; phylum Chloroflexota; class Anaerolineae; order JAKLPW01; family JAKLPW01; genus JAKLPW01. The sequence continues at coordinate 2,771 of JAKLPW010000260.1, forward strand.
ACGACCGCGTAATCCTGGACAGTGGCCGCTGATGACTGTGCCTATAGCCAAGGCGACGTCTAGGATGGACCGCATACGATCCGACTGAAGGATGACACCCATGTAGTCCATGACCTCGGCCAGACCGATCACTCTATCCCAGGTGAGCATCTCAGCGACTTCTGCCGCTCCGAACTCTGCGCCCGCCGTCTCCAGCGTGGGGACTGATGGCACGCATGACGGTACTTGAACGAATACTCGAAGGGGAAGGTCGGCCGTAGCTTCGAGCATGTAGCGGACCCCACGCAACCCCAGCACGTTGCCGATCTCATGCGGATCGATCACAACAGTGGTGGTCCCACGGGGCAGAACGGCAGCAGCGAAACCAGCAGGGCTCATCATGCTGCTCTCGATGTGTATGTGGCTGTCTATCAGCCCGGGAGCGGCGAATTTGCCCTCTGCCGAGAAGCGCTCCTTTGGCTCAGGCCCTGACCAAGCGGGCGGGCCCACATACGCGACGTACTCACCCGAAATGCCAATGTCAGAGGGGTATATCTCGCCGGTGTAGACATTGATTAACTGCACATCTTCGATGAGCAAATCCATGGCCCGTTCACCACGGGCAGCCTCAACTCTCCTCAATCTCGCTTCCATCGCCGACTTTTGCCTTTCTCCCAGGCCTTGCCTCGAGCGGGCCAAAGTAAATCTGGTTCAATATGGCTGCTATCAGGATTGCTACGGATGATAGACAGAAGGGAAGCACGTAGTTGGACTGAGCAATGAGCGAACCGGTGATAGGAGCGGCCAGTGCGTTTCCCAGCCAATAGGTCACGTTAAGCCAGGCTGACACGGCTGGCGTTGACTCCCGGCTGGCCTTGTCCATGGCAAAGGAGAAAGAGAGAGGCTGAGTCATAATGAACAATGAACGCCGTCCCCAGTAGGCGAGAGCCCCTAGCACTGGATGCACTACCCACGTCAAGGCGGCAATGGTGCCGATGGTGAGGAGACGCAGCAGGGTGATAGCTGACACAGTGCCCAGGCGGGACGCAATCATTGGGCTGAGTGCGGAGCCGATCGTTGAGGGGATCACAGCGAGGGCTGCAATTGTGCCATAGAACTCACGACTGGTTCCCAGATGATGAACGAAATAGATGTTTAGGAAAGGTGTGACTGTCCCCAGACTCAATCCTACGAACAGCGAAGTGATGGCTCCTTGCAGTGTGAATCGGTCTATGTTCCATAGGTACGGGGACAGGCTGATCTTCCGTTTCTTGAGAGGTGTTGGATCCTGGATCCACAAGCACGGAACTACCGCCAGCAGGGTGAGCCCCCCTGCGATGTATAGGGTATAGCGATAGGCTGTTGTGAGGTCAGGGGAGAACAGTTGCATTACATTAGGCGCGTAGCCAGCCACAAGTGATCCAATGGACATAGAGAGGCCGAAGATCAGGCTGCTGAAAGTGTACACTAGGGTTCGGTTTGATTCCTCAGTGTTCGTGGCCAGGAATGGAAGACGCACCACAAAGTCACCCGAGAAGACAAGTCCACCAACGAAGGCTGCCGCAGAGATCAGGGTGACGCTCTCTGAGGAGACCTGGGCCAAAATGGCAAGGCCAGCGATGCCGTAGATAGCTAGAAAAGCCTTCCTGAACCCAATCATCTCTGCCAGGAAAGCGGCCGGAATCGAGCCCAGGGCTTGAGCAAACGGTGCGGCACTGAGGATTTTGCCCAACACGTCCGCCTCGATACCCAGTGAAAGGATGTAGAGATTGAAGACTACAATGAATATTCCGCTAGATGTACCACTCAGCATGGCGGCCGCGAAAATCAGCCGGACGTTTCTGTTCGTACTCCTGATATGTCTTATGTAATTGGGGACTCCCCTGCGGAGCCTGATAGCCAGTGCCACCTAGTGTCCCTTTCTATCACTATACTCTTCCTGGTGCCAACCAGGAGTGAAAGCCGCCCTGCGGGAGAACGGGGGGAGCGGTAGGTTGGACTTCTTCGGATCGTTTCCGCACCTCTCATAGCCTCAGGAGCGACTATCAGTCATAATTCGGCATCCCAGACTTTGAGTTGCTTAACAACATCATCGAAGTCATCAAGGATAACGCCACACTCTTCGATTATACCCAGCACGAACAAGTTGATGCCGTAGCCGTTGTCTGCTCTGCGCAAAGCACGAAAATCGGTCATTAAACCGATGATGCCTTTCTTGGAAGGATCCTTGCGCAAGAGCCCATAGAAGATACCGATTTCGCAGGCGGTGCCGTCGTCTACCTGGGTGCCATCCAGGAGAGCAATCACAGCATTGGCTTGTGTCAGGCCATCTAAGTCCTTCTCGAAGATGACCTCGGATGTCACTGGTGACAAACCTAGCTCTGCGCGTCCTATTTGACCTTTGAGTACAAGGTCGGCGACCAATTCTGTGATTGGCTTTGTCTCAAGGGACTCCCTCGTGAGCAGGCTTTTCCGTATCAGTGACTCCACCATTCGTGGCGATACATCAGGACGGAAGTTCTCGTGGGGCACGAAGGGCTCGATATCATTGTCTCTCAGAATCTGTGCGTGCTCCGAAATGAACTGGCGAGTGTAGGGCGTGAAGAGAGGGCCGGCGAAGTATATCTTCATGGTGCACTCTTCTCTCGCTCCAATATGCCTTCGGCCTGTAGTTCTGCTCTCCAGGCCACGAGCTGGTCTAACGCCTCGTCCAGAGTGGAACAGACCTTACCGGCCTTGAGAAGACAGCCTAGTACGAACCCATTGAGGCCTTTTCCTTCTCCTCCGTCCTTGGTGCGCCAGTCGTCATGTAGAGCTACAATGCCTTTCTTGGTATCATCAGTCTGCATCAAGGCGTAGAAGATGCCGATTTCCGCCGCTGTGCCGTCGTCAACCTCCGCACCGTTGATGATAGCCAGCATTGCGTTGGACTCGTAGATGGCTCCGAAGTCATTGTCGTAGCAGCGCTTGGCACGGCTGCGCGTATCGTTTGGTATCTCCTCCTTGGGGCTCTCGTGTGGCACGAAGGGATCAAGGCCATGCTTTCGCAGGGTTTGTGCTGATTTTGAGATGTAGTCACGTTCGTAGGGTGTGAAGAGTGGTCCAGCAAAGTATATCCTCATAGTTCCTTTCATATTCGAACTGGTTGTAGATGGTCGTGCCCGTTACACTTCGATCTCTCGCAGGATGGCCTTCATCAGCTTGATGAACTTCGGCTTGGTCTTGGCGGCGGTGGCTAGAACTTCCTCGTGAGTGAGAATGCCTCGAGGACCAGCCTTGGGGTCTTTTGCTACATCCGTGATAGCGGCTATGCCCAGCGTCTTCATGCCTGCGTGGGTTGCCGCGATCACCTCCGGCACCGTGGACATGCCTACCGCGTCACCTCGCAGAGCGCGATAGAGCTGACTCTCCGCCCGCGTAGTATAGACGGGGCCAGTGGTGCCAATATAGACGCCCCGTTGCACGTGGATGCCGACTGAACGCGCTGCCTCTTGGGCCACCTCCACCAGCTCCCAGGGATATGCCAGTGCCATGCTGGGGAAGCGGACGCCCAGGTCAGAATCGTTGGGCCCGATCAGAGGGTTGTCGAACATGAGGTTGATGTGATCCACTATGATCATCAGATCCCCGGGCGTAAACGAGCGATTGGTTCCCCCGGCCGCGCAGGTGACGATGAGGATGCTGGCTCCCAGAGTCCTCATGACCCAGACGGGGAATACGACCTGCTGCATAGTGTATCCCTCGTAGTAATGGACACGCCCCTTCATCGCTATGACTCTCTTGCCCTCGAGTTCGCCGATGACCAGCTCTCCGGCATGTCCCTCAACTGTGGACACGGGGAAATGAGGGATGTCCCGGTAGGGGATCACAGTGGCGTTGGTTATTTCGTCGGCCAGAGCTCCGAGACCGGAACCCAGGAAGAGCCCGATTTGTGGACTCATATCGCATCGGGA
>JAKLPW010000261.1 GCA_022013675.1 Anaerolineae bacterium
CGACACCGGCGAGTCGTTGCGCATGCCAGCCTTCGAGGTGAACGTGATGGATGCTACAGGGGCGGGCGATGCCTTTGCCGCGGGCTTCATCGCCGGCGTATGGCAGGGTTGGTCCTTGGAGGAGACGGCCCGCCTGGCTAATGCTGTAGGGGCGCTGTGTGTGACGGGACTCGGCGCGACTGGCGGCGTGCGCTCGCTGCCTGAGACGATGGCCTTCATGGAGTCTGCCAGAATCCGAAGAACTCAGGAGATAACCGGGAACCCTTCACTCTAACCGGCTGTTGGACCTGGCAGGCAAGCGCCATCCTTGGGAGGTTCAGGCAGGGCTGCGTATTCGCGCATGTACGGGCAGTTTGCGGCGCGTGGCAGGAGCGCCTGGGGGACCTTCTGTCATCAGACAAGGTAACCGTTTCTCTGGCAGCAATCATTCAGGAGTACCGAATAGGAGGGGTGCAGTGATTTCCATGTATGGTCGTGAGTGGAGGCGGCAAGACATTCTGCGACGTGTCGGGCAGATGGGTCAGGTGGCAGGAATCAAGCTGGTGGAGGCTGGAGACGGGAGGGATCGGGGTAGCAGAATCCTGCAGGTCCGGACGGGGAGTGGCTTGTGCTTCCACGTCCTGGCAGACAGGGCATTGGACATCTCCGTTTGCAGATACAAAGGTGTTCCCCTGGCCTGGATGTCGTCTGTCGGGGATGTTCACCCTGCATACTATGAGCCCCAGGGAATGGGCCTGCTCCGCTCCTTTCAAGGTGGCTTGCTGCTTACCTGTGGCCTGGACCAGTTTGGTGCTCCATGCAGCGATCAGGAGGAGGAGCTCGGCCTGCACGGGCGAGTGAGCAACCTGCCTGCCAGCTCTGTCGGGTACTCCAGCCGCTGGGTCGACGAGGTCTATGAACTAGAGATTACGGGAGAGATCCGACAGACGCGGCTATTCGGAGAGAACTTGGTGTTGCGAAGACGCATTTCGACACATCTGGGTTCCAAAAAGATCCGTATCGAGGATAGCGTGACCAATGAGGCATTCGCACCGCATCCGCACATGATCCTGTATCATTTCAATATCGGTTTCCCCCTGGTCAGTGAGGATTCGCGGTTGCACCTAGAGGCCGAGGAGACTATCCCTCGTGATAAGGATGCGGAGGCCGGGCTGGCGCATTGGAGGGACCTCCAACCGCCGACGCAGGCGTACCGAGAGCAGGTGTTCCAGCACAAGTTGGCGACTGATGATGAGGGTAAGGCGCGAGTTGAGATCGAGAATCCTCTCCTTGGCGTGGGGTTGCGGCTGACATACTCGGGCACGGACCTACCCTATCTGTACCAGTGGAAGATGATGGGGGAGGGGATGTACGTGCTCGGTATCGAGCCAGCCAACTGCGGCGTGATGACGGGGCGCGCCGCGGCTCGCCGCAGGGGCGAACTCCCCCACCTGCGGCCAGGAGAAAGCCGTAACTACGTGCTGGAAGCTGAAGTGGTCGAGTATCGCTAGGCTGTACCATCAGGAGAGAGGCTGAGCTCATGCCGAATTTGAGTGCATCAGACAAGCTGCTCAGATACCGGCGGGGAGATGCTCCCTTGCCCAGTCATAATCGCCTCTGGCCTCTGTACGGGGCAGGCTTCGATAGACTTGGGCGCAGGGGCCGGCCTGTCGAAGGGTCGGTCCCGCACTGCGACCCTGATGAGCTGCTATTGCGCCACGATGCCAGCGGCCTTTGCTTCTCAGACTTCAGGGTCATCCGTGCTGGTCAGGAGCATCCTCGTGTCTACCGCGATATGGAAGCGGATCCGGTCGTGCTGGGCCACGAGGTTTGCATGACTGTGGTCGGCGTGGGGGAGCACCTCTGTAACGGGTACAAGGTTGAGGACCGTTTCATCGTACAGCCAGGCATCTATCTGGAGGGCGTGGGTTTTGCCTACGGATACGAGATCCAGGGTGGGCTCTCTCAGTACAGTGTGATTGACCGGCGGGTGCTTCACGGCGACCACGGTAACTGCCTTGTGCCGATCCAACCTGGAGCGGGTTACGCCGAGGCTGCCCTCACTGAGTCATGGGTCTGCGTTAACGCAGCCCACCATCTCAAGTATCGCACAAGTCTGAAAAGAGGCGGGACTGCCTGGATCGTTGCCTCTCCGAAGGGCCCCGGTGACCGTCCATACACCCAGAGCGCGGGCTTCGACGAGGCTTCTCACCCTCGCGCTCTACTGCTGACGAACGTGCCCAACGGTTTTGCTGCCTGGCTGGAACGGCGAGCGGCTGTGAGTCTGCCGTGGAGACAGCGAGAATGAAGAGAGCATTAGCGGTCGTATTTGGTGCCGGAAACGTGGGACGCGGCTTCGTGGGCCAGCTCTTCGCCGAATCGGGCTGCGAAGTGGTCTTCGTGGATGTCGACGAAGCTCTCATCGCTGCCCTGAACGCTCGCCACTCCTATACCATCCGTATGGTCGAGAACGACGAGAGCGAGGAAGTGACCGTCTCCCATGTGCGGGCGCTCCATGCGAGCGAAGTCGCGGCAGTAGCCCAGGCACTGACAGAAGCCGAGATAGCCGCAACGGCGGTGGGTGTACGGGCGCTGTCCCACATCGCGCCGCTGATTGCTGCTGGCGTTGAGCAGCGAAGGAAGAGCGGGGTGCAGGCTCCGCTCAATGTCCTTGTCTGTGAGAACCTGAAGGATGCGGCTGCCACCTTTCGGCGTATGGTCGATGAATCGCTATCACCGGCCTGCCGGGCCTACTCACATACGCACGTTGGCCTCGTGGACACAGTCATAGGGCGTATGGTGCCGCCGTTGGAACTCGAAGTACGGGCACAGGATCCCAGCCTGATCATTGTGGAACCGTACAAGGAGCTGCCTGTTGACCGCTGTGGGTTCGTCGGTCCCGTTCCTGACATCGTGGGTATGGAAGCGTGCAGCAATTTCGCGGCCTACACGGCACGCAAGCTGTACATTCACAATTGTGGTCACGCCATACTGGGCTACCTGGGGCATCTGCGCGGCCATGGCCTAGGGTACCAAGCACTAGAAGATGAAGCTATTCGCTCAATGCTGGAGAAGGCGTTGATGGAATCGCAGGCAGGAATCGTGGCGGCGTACGGTGTGGCAGCGGAGTGGGTTGCGGTGCATACTACTGATCTGCTTCGTCGCTTCAGCAATCGTGCCCTGAAGGACACAGTCGTCCGTCTCGCCCGTGATCCGCTGCGCAAACTCGGTCCCCAAGACCGGCTGGTAGGCGCGGCCCGCTTGGCCGAGAGGGCGGGGGTGGTGCCAGAGGCACTGAGCGTGGGCATAGCGGCGGGCTACAGGTTCGCTGACGCCGATGACCCCATGGCCACAACGCTGCAGCAGCGCCTTGCCTCAGAGGGCCTGGAAGCCGTGATGGCTGACGTCAGTGGCATCGAATCAGATGAGCCGCTCGCTATCCTGGTGCGGGAGCGGTATCATACGCTTGGCGCCACGGAAGCATGGAGTGTGCTGAGGGGATACGGAGAGAACACCGAGTAGTTTGTGTTGAGTCTTCGCAACGAATTACACGAATTTGCGCGAAATGGGATTCGTCGGGTTCGTAGTAGGAGGGAGGGCTGCTTCCACCACGAAGGCACGGAGGACACGGAGTAGTCTGCGTTGAATCTTTGCCACGAATTACACGAAAGGGGATTTGCGGGATTCGTGATGATAGGGCGGGGTGCTTGCATCACTGAGGCACGGACGACATGGAGGGGGCAGACACATCGGTCTGCCCCTACGTACCGTGTGGTGGGCAGACTTCGACCACTTCTCCGGTGCGAGAGCTCTGGTAGGCTGCATCCACGACCTTGACTCTGTTCCAGTCCTCCAGGCGGCCAGGCACGGGAGGGCGGTCGTTGTTGATGCCAATGGCGTCTACGTCACCATCTTGCAGCAGAGCCTCGGTCGTGGCATATTGGTGCCTGATGTTGAACTCGGTCGAGAAGGTGGTCATGGATTCCGGGCGGTGGTGACCACGGTGGATTGTTCGACGTCCGGGAGTTTCTGAGCCGCCTGGGCATGGATCTTGGAGATGTAGCCGGTTCGGCACAAGGCGAGCTTGAGACTCATTGGTTTCTCCCCCTTCTATTCACTCATCTCTGCAAGCGGCACGTCCAACGGCTTCGTTGGTGGGTGAACCAACATCCATGCCACGGATTTCACGAATTACACGAAGAGGGATTGGTGGGATTCGTGTCATGGGTGATAGCCGACTGCTGATCGCTGACTGCTGACTGTCTCTTTATCGAATATGTTTGTTTGGATCAAAAACAATCGAAAAGCTTGACAATTCTCGTTAATGTGTTATAATTAGGGGGAAAGAGCATCAACTCTGTCATCCTGATGATGGAGATGCCCCATGCTACCCGCTAAGAGACGGAAGGCGATCCTGAGTCACCTGGTAAAACAGGGTTTTGCCAGCGTGGCAGAACTATGCCAGACATTCGAGGTCTCGGAGATGACCGTCCGGCGTGACCTGTCCGAACTGGAAGGGCAGGGGCTGCTGCAGCGCACCTTTGGCGGCGCGGTGGCGACCGAGCCAGCCTTCTTCGAGATTTCCATCAATGCCAAGATGAGCCAGTTCGTGGAGGAGAAGGAGCGGATCGGCAGGGCTGCGGCAGAGATGGTGAAGGATGGCGACACTGTCCTCATAGATGCGGGTTCCACCACGACGCAGATTGCGAAAAACTTGGGTGACAAACGCATCACCGTGATAGCCGGCGGCTTGAACATCGCCGCAGAGCTATCCAATGCCCATCACATCGACCTTCTCATCGTTGGAGGCATCCTCAGGAAGGGTTTTCTCTCCATGGTCGGTCCCCAGGCCGAGGCCTTCCTCCAGCACGTGCGGGTCGACAAGCTCTTCCTGGGAGTGGAGGGCGTGGATGTGGACGGGGGCCTGACCGTACCGGACGTGATAGACTCGCACACGAAGAGGGCGATGGTAAAGTGTGCGAAGCAGACCATCGTGGTGGCAGATCACAGCAAGCTGGGTCGGAACACTCTGAGCACGATTGCTTCCCTCTCCGAAGCAGGTCTTCTCATCACTGACGTCGGAGCACCGGAGGAGATCCTGGAGCAGATCAGAGAACATATCGAAGTCATCCTGGTATAGGCGAGGAAATGCCACGAGGGAGTGGCATTCGCGACTTTAGCGAAGCGACTTCAGAGGTAGAGAAATGATCTGCTACGTAGACATCGAACACGAAAGGATCCTGCAAGACCCAGAGAAAAGGCAGGGTCACCTGGCCCGCCGCATGGACGTCCAGCTAAGGCTGGAGGAAATCTCCGGCCAAGCCTGTCTGGTGCAGCGTTATTCACGTGTCACTCGCCAAAGGCTCAAGGAGTGGGGAATCCAGGCTCTACTCATCAGTGGCTGCGCGGCGGATTGGTCCGAGTATAGTGATACGGGCCTTGCCGAAATGTACCGCATCATCCGGGCCGGCGAGTTGCCGATCCTCGGCCTCTGCGGCGGTCATCAGCTTATCGCCCAAGCTTATGGAACCCCCCTCGGCCCCATGCGACGGCTGAATGAAGGAGAAGAGGACGTCTATCCGGATCTCGGCCCGGGCTATCACAAGGAATGGGACTTCACGCCGGTGCGTGTTCTCAAGGCAGACCCCATCTTTGAAGGTCTGGGAGAGAATCCGGTGTTCCTCGAAGCACACTACTGGGAAGTGAAAGAAGTGCCACCGGGCTTTGAGCTGTTGGCATCCACGGACGTCTGCCGGATTCAGGCCATCAAGCATACCAGCCAGTTGGTCTATGGGACTCAGTTCCATCCTGAGTATTACTACCTCTCGGAGGAGGAGGAAACAGTGTACTACGACGGGCGCGATCTGCTGGCCAACTTCTTCAAGATGGCTGGTATCCTTGGATGACCTGCAAGTCTGAGAAAGGGGGTGGTTGGAATCGAGCAAACTCGTTGAGCGTTCGCGGGGGTTCTTGTTCGTTTGGAGTCTTGGAATTCACTCACAGAGGAGGAAGAAAAGATGAAAGAGAAACAGCACAAGTTGATTCCTGAGTTGCAGGAACAGTTTCGCCAGGGCAGGATGAGCAGGCGTGATTTCCTGCGCAGCGCGACTCTCCTGGGCATGTCGCTGGCGGGAGCAAGGTTCCTGGCCGGTTGCGCCCCGGCGCCTACGGCGACGCCGGTTCCGCCCACGGCGACGCCGGTTCCGCCTACTGCAGTGCCACCGACCGCGACACCGAAGCCGGTCGGCCCCAAGCGCGGCGGCACACTGCGCATGGGTGAAGGTGTGATGGGCATCGATCACCCGGCCCGCTTCTCCTGGATAGCGGCTGCCAAGCCGATGTGTAACGTGCTCGAGTACCTGACGGTGAGCGACGAGAACAACGTCACAACCCCCCTCTTGCTGGAGAAGTGGGAGGCCAGCGGCGATCTCAAGACCTGGACCCTCCACGTGCGCAAGGGGGTCAAGTTCAACAACGGCACCGACTTCACGGCGGATGATGTCGTCTTTACCTTGGAAGAATGGTTGAACCCCGATGTGGGATCCTCCATCCTGGGTCTGATGTCCTACCTCTCTGCAAACAACGTCGAAAAAGTAGACGACTACACCGTCAATCTCCACTTGGACTCGCCTCAGATCGCCGTGCCAGAGCACCTGTACCACTACCCGTCGTTGGTTCTGGACCATCGCACGTTCGAGGGCGATATCCTCAAAGCGCCTGTGGGCACCGGTCCGTACACCTTGGAGGAATGGGCCGTAGGAGAGCGGGTGGTGCTCAAGCGGCGCGAGGACTACTGGCAGGAGGGTTGGGATGGCAAGCCGCTGCCCTACCTGGACGAGATGATCTTCATCGATCTGGGCGAGGAGGCGACGGCTTATATCTCGGCCATGAAGGCCGGGGAGATAGACGCGTTTGATCCAGGCGTCGCCGGGTACCAGGCGCTCAAGGATGACCCCAACCTGGATGTCCTCCCCATCACCACTGGTTCGACCCGCGTCCTACGTATGAGAGTGGACAAGGAGCCATGGACCGACGAGAAGGTGCGCCTGGCCCTCAAGCTGTGCCAGAACCGCGACAAGATCCTCGCGCTGGCCTACTTTGGCGAAGGCCTACCCGGTCAGGATGTTCACGTCGCACCGGTCATCCCTGCCTACTGCGAGATAGAGACCCCCAGTTATGATCCGGAAAGGGCCAAAGCGCTGCTGGCTGAGGCCGGCTACCCGGACGGCATCGACGTGACCTTGACCATCGGAAGTGGCTGGGCCATGGATGTCGCCAATGCGGAGACGCTCAAGGCCGACGCCGAGGCGGCTGGGATCAGGATCACCTTGAACCCCGTACCCACCTCGTCTTACTGGGATCAGTGGACCGAGATAGACCTGGGCATCACTTCGTGGGTACACCGACCGATGGCCGTGATGACCCTGCCTCTGGCATACGGCACTGACGCCGAGGGCAACCCAGGGCCCTGGAACGAGACTCGCTGGGTGGATCAAGAGTTCCTGGATCTGCTCGAGCAGGCTCAGGGGACCCTGGACGTGGGGGCTCGTCGGGCGCTCATGTGCAAGCTGGAGAAGATCCAGCAGGAGCGAGGTTCCATCGGCATCCCCTACTGGATGAACGTGTGGCGGGTCGTGACCAAGAAATTCAAGAATGTCAAGCCTCACCCCACCGGCTACATCTTGTTCAACGAGGTCTGGTACGATCCAGAAGGCTAGAGGCTGTGTCTCAAACTGGAACGCCAGCTTGGGCGGCAGTTTCGGGGAAGGGCAGGTCGAGATTTTGGCGCGTGGCCGGCCCTTCCCGCTGGCCCAAGATGACTGAAGGCTGAATAAGGAGTGGCTATGGCCAAGTTTATCCTGCGGCGTCTGGGGTTCATGCTTCTGACCATGCTCATCGTCTCCATAGCCATCTTTCTGATCTCTGAAGTCGCGCCCGGGGACGTCGCCCGGCACTTGCTCGGCCAGTTCGCCACGCCGGAGCAAGTAGCATCCTTTCGAGAGCAGTTGGGCCTGAACCAGCCCTTGCACGTTCGGTACCTCAGTTGGCTGATTGGCAGCGACTGGCGGGCCAGGTCGAAGGTCGGCATGCCCCTGCGGCGAATAAAAAGACCCAAGACCGACTTCTACGAGTGGTGGGCCCAGGAACCCGACGGCACCCTGATATGCTGGAAACTGGATGGTGAGGATCTGATCGCCAGGCGCCTCCAGCCGGATGGCACAACGGTTGAGTCCGTTGACAACGGTCGCTGGCAGACGGACGAAGATGGAGTCAGCACCTTCTGGGGAGTGGACAACCTCAACCACGCTGTCATGTGGGTAAAGGGCGGCGATACGACCTTCTGGATGAAATCCAAGGGGGCAGGTTGGTGGGTGGAGCAGAAGGGCGGTGCCGTCAAATACATTCCCTTGCTGCGCGGCCTGCTGCGCGGCGATCCGGGCGAGTCCACGCAAACCCGCCAACCCGTTGCCGACACAATAGTGCGACGAGTGCGGAACTCGGCCATCCTGGCCGGCATTGCCTTCATAATCGTTATGCCCCTGGCCCTGGTGCTGGGCTTGATCGCCGGCATCAACGAAGGCAAGGCAATTGACCGCATTCTCTCCATTAGCAGTCTGGTGACTACCGCTACCCCTAACTTCGCCACCGGCGTCTTCCTGATCCTGATTTTTGCCTACTGGCTCCAAGTGCTACCGGGCGCGACTGTGTTTGCCAGCGACAGGGCCATCCTTGAGAACCCCAAGATGCTGATCCTGCCGGTGGCAACCCTTACACTGATCGAACTCGGGTACGTGTTGCGTATCACCCGGGCCAGCATGGTGGAAGTGATGAGCAGCGGGTACATTCGCACGGCCATCCTCAAGGGTCTGCCCTATCGGCATATTGTCATCAAGCACGCCCTACGCAACGCTTTGATGGCCCCCATCACCGTGATCATGTTGCACGTCAACTGGCTGATGGGCGGGATCGTGGTGGTGGAAGCAATTTTCGGCTTTCCCGGCCTGGGGACGTACTTGCTCACTGCGGCGATGTACAAGGATGTTTTTGCCATCGAGGCCGGGGCGATGGTGATGGTAATACTGGCCGTGGGAACGCAGTTGGTAGCGGACATCATCTACACATTCCTGAACCCCCGCATTCGGTACGGCTAGCGTGATACGCGATGAGCTGTTGATGGACCATGTTTCACACAACGCGCCCTCGAAACCGGAAGGGAACAAGTCATGACCGTAAGCAAACGAGTCGTGCCTCCCGCTGCTGCCCGCCCGTCGCGATGGGAAGGCCTGCGAGAAGCGATTTCCCCTGTCCTGAGCTCCAAGGTAGCCCTCGTCGGATTAGGCATTGTCGTCTTTTGGGTCCTGATGGCAGTTTTCGCGCCCATCCTTACGCCCTACGATCCAATACGGGATCAAGACTGGGAGGTCCCAAATATAGGCCCGTCGGCGGCGCATCCATTGGGTACCGACGACCTGGGACGAGATCTTCTGTCGCGTCTGCTCCATGGAGCGCGAACCATCCTGGTACTGGCTCCTTTTGCGGTGCTGTGTTCCCTTCTCGTCGGCTCCACGCTTGGACTGGTGGCCGGCTACGTGGGCGGAATCACAGATGAGGTGGTGATGCGCATCCTCGATGCCATGATGGCCTTTCCCAC
>JAKLPW010000262.1 GCA_022013675.1 Anaerolineae bacterium
CGCCAGGCCGTGACGGCCACTCCTAGCCCCACGATCACCACCGCCGCCGGAGCATAGCGATTCCTGCGCAGCACCCAAATAATCACCACAGTCAGGATGCCCAGCCACGGTTCCGGGGCCATCATCTGGAGCGCTTTCCAGGCCAGGGTGATACCAAGCGCCAACTGGATACCCCGTATGAGATAGAGGGGAGTTACCTCGATGAGCTTGCGCAGAATCCCCGTCGCCGCAATCAGGAGCCAGATGAGCCCCAGGCCCAATCCAGAGGCAGCCACCATCGAGCTGGTCCAGTGTTGAGCGATGGCAGCTACTGATACCACCTTCTTGGGCTCAACCGGCATGGGCAGGCGATAGATGAGGCCGGTGACGATGTTGGTTAGCCCGATCATCACGAACAGCGCCACGGGATCCATGTGGCACACGGCGATGAGGCCAAGTGCAAGAGGAAAAAGCGTGCCGAAGTCCCCCATCGCCCCGGCCAGCTCGCGCAGATTGAACTCGAAGTCCTTGTACTGACGCGTATCTCGCTCCATAGGTAGCAGAGTAGCACAACCCTTGGCCCTTGGCAAGCTGGCGTTGGCGGACAATCGAAGAAGACCTCGGAGGTTTATCATGCATCGTGAAAGCCGCCGGAAGCTCGCGGAACAGGTAGTCCCCGAAGGCCGGTAGCCCGATACCCACGACGCACAGCATCGTCGAGACCACCACCAGAGCAGCCACCATGTAAACCAAGCGGCGCCGCCCCCAGGCCCACCAGAGCAGACAGAGCGGTGCCCCAACGTAGGGCTTGACTATCAGAGAGAGGAACATCATGACGGCCGCCAGGCCGGCACGGCGGGCGTGGAAGGCCGCCACGGCCGCCGCCAGGGTGACAAAGAGCAGGCCCGACGATTGGTGGCGCACGAAGAAGCCATAGGCCGCAGTCGAGTTCAGAGCAACGCAGACGACCAGAGCCGCTGCTGCCAGGGGCACTCTGGGGCCGTAGGCCTTCCAGAGCAGAAGAAGCCCGCCCAGATACCAGAGGTGGTTCAGAGCCAACCAGCACAGGGCGGCGGGCTTCACGGGGAGGAGCGCCAGGGGCGCTAGAAGATAGGCGAACTGGGGCGGGTTGAGATATGCCTGAGGCTCCAGAGAACGGGTGTGCTCGCCGCCCGCCCGCCGGATGCGCTCGACATTCTCCTGGTAAGAGACGATCCACTCTCCATACGACGGGGAGTTCACTCGGAAGCACTCGCTGCGCACGGCGTCGTCGTAGGGGTTCTCGTCCTGGAGCACAGCCTGGCCGCCGCAGTAGAAAGCCACGAAATCGCTGTCCAGGTCCCGCAACGGTAGGATCACGTTTCGATAGATGTATCTCGTGGTGGAGGCCAAGACCAAGACGGCGGAAGCCACCGGATCAGGTATAGCGTACGGTCTACCCTGTCAGACGAGAGCATTCTGCATAACATTGGCGTCAGCCGTCCTGCGGATTCGTGCCCATCAACGTCGCCACCCCTAAGCCAAAAAAGCGAGGGCGAGACCCTAATGTGTCCGAACTCTAGCAGGGCCGGTTGCGCGTATTGTTGGGCGGACACGCCTACAGATGTAGTAGAGCAACCTGTTTTGAACAACCTATGTGAAGAGAGTTAGAGATGATTGTTGCCGTTTCGTGTCGTGCTCTTGTGGCAAGTCTTTTGATCGTCTATCAGTTCGCGGGTCCATCGAATCAAATCCTTGGAAAGGTCGCTCGAGCCGTTTTCGGGACATCGCCACGTATTCAGGATTAATATCAATTCCGATATATCTTCTATTCAACACCTGGGCTACTCTTACGGTTGTGCCGCTGCCTACGAAGGGATCAAGCACAATGTCATATTCGTTTGAGCTTGCTCTAAGTATTCTCTCGATGAGTGCTTCTGGCTTCTGAGTAGGATGATCTTCCCGCTCTGGGTTACTGTAATGTACGTGAGAAAACTTCCATACGTCGCCAGGGTTAGCCCCCTCCATGTTGTTTCTCCCACGGTAATACTTTTGGGGAATTCTTACCTCGTCCAAATTGAAAGTGTAGTTTGCGCTCTTGGTAAAGTAAAGGATATCTTCATGCCTGGGGGAAAAGCCAATTGTACGTCCCGTTCCCTGAGTATAGTGCCAAGTAATCCAGCCATTAAAGAGAAAGCCCATTTCTTCCATGATGAGGAACTGTTTGGATACAAAGCGGACTCCCATAAAGACATAAATACTACCGTCACTTCTCAAAATTCTTTGACACTCGTCAAGCCACTGCCGGGTGAATCGCTCGTACTCGTCCCAGTCCTTTTTATCAACTGTCTTTCCATAGTTTTTTCCCAAGTTATATGGAGGGTCTGTACAGACAAGCTGTACGCTTGCGGACGGTATCTTTGGCAATACTTCAAGGACATCTCCCACAATCAACTGATTGATAAAACTGTCAATCATCTTATCCATCCCTTTTTGCGAGCCAGTTCTTCAAATGCTTCTTCTCCCTTGGAAGCAGTATATGACTTTCCTGAAAGAACTCGAAGACTTACCACGTTACACGCATTTTGCCCCATTTGGCAAAGAGGAGTATAATCCTCGAACCAGGAGGCAAACAGCATGAAACAAGCCATCAAGCACTTTGAGCAGTACATCAAATCGCGTTACCCCAATAGTACCACTGCCAGGCACTACGGGCATGACCTGCGGTTGTTCAGTCGGTTCGTTGGCAAGGCACCGCGCGCTGTCACGAGCAAGGATGTGAGCCGGTTTGTGGAAGACCAACTGGCGCGCGGGCTGGCGGCAACGACTGTCAACCGACGCCTGGCGGCTTTGCGCCAGTTTTTCGAATATCTGGTCTATGAGGCCCAGGACGCGGAGTGGCCCAATCCGGTGAACTGGAAACGTCAGAGGGTCAAGTCGGGTAAGACACTGCCCCGGGATGTAAGCGACGCGGACGTGAAGCGACTGTTTGAGCAGATCACCCAGCCTCGAGACCGGGTGATGTTCCAGTTGATGCTGGATGTCGGGCTGCGTGTCGGCGAAGTGAGCGCGTTGCGGCTCAGTGACCTGACGACAACCAACAACAACTCGAATGGACGGTTGCGGGTGTGCGGCAAGGGGAGCAAGGAACGCTTCGTCTATTTGTTGCCAGAGACCCTGAGCGTCGTGCAAGCTTGGCTGGACCAGCGGCCAGCGGTGGCTGATGAGGCGTTGTTTGTCACTCGGCGCAGGAAAGGCTTCACTGTGCGTGGGATCCAGGAACGACTGGCCCACTACAGTCGGCTGGCGGGGGTTGAGGTTAGCCCACACCAGATACGCCACACCTTTGGACGCCGCATGGCCGAAGCAGGAATGCCGGTGACCAGTCTGAGCGCACTGATGGGCCATGCCCAGGTCACCACCACGCAAATCTACATCAGCGGGGCGGGGGTAGAATTGCAGGCCGACTATCAGGCCGCCATAGAGCGCCTGAGAGCCGCACGCTTGGACGACCCCTTGACCCTGAACGATGAGCCAGGGGGAGGTACTGTAGCCGCTGAGACTGACGATGTCTGGGATCTGGCTGGCGTGAAGCCGAACTTTGCGCCAGCCAGGGACCAGTTTCTGGAGGAGCCTGGCCCTATGCCACTTCAACCGGCAGCCGAGTCCCAGACGGACTTGAGTCGCTTCTTTCGTGGCCTGCCTGCTTGGCTGGGTGAACTCTTGGAGGCCCATATCATCTACCGACAGCGGCGTTGGAAGCGGAGCCAGGTGCGCAATAATACACGAGCCCGATCGACGGCTCTGCGTGGCGTCTGGCGCTGGTTGGTGGACGAGGCAGGGATCAGCAGCATTGCCGACCTGCGAGGAACCCATGTGCAAAGCTACGTCGACGCCCGCCTGGCCGCCGGTATCAGCAGCGGTACGGTAAATGCTGCATTGAGCGATCTGTGGTCTTTCCTGAACTATCTTGACGAGCGGGAACATTCGGTCAATCCTTCGGTCTTCCGCGTCAAACGCCCCAAGAATGGTGACCCCTTGCCACGTTTCCTTGGCGAAAACGAGTTCCAGAGACTGGAGAGTGCGGTCTTGCAAGCCACCGAGGCCGGACGGCGGGATGATCTGTTGGACCGCGCCTGGTTCTATCTCCTCAGTGATGCCGGTCTGCGGCTCAGCGAAGTCCGCGACCTGCGGCTGGGGGATGTCGACCTCAGGGCTCAACGGCTGATTGTGCGGCAAGGGAAAGAGAATCGGGACCGGTGCGTGCCGCTCTCGCCGACACTGCGCGCTGCCCTGAAAGCCTATCTTCCTGTGCGCGGTACAGCACAAACCGATCATGTCTTGACTCTCCACAAA
>JAKLPW010000263.1 GCA_022013675.1 Anaerolineae bacterium
ACATACACCACTGCGGATGGCATTGCTGATGATCGCATCCATGCCCTTGCCATCGACAGCCAGGGATTGCTATGGGTCGCCACACCCGAGGGAATCAGTCATGGAGGATCATCCGGCTGGCATACCTTCGGACTCGATGATGGAGTGCCAGATGTTCAGGTATACGACATTGCCGTGGCTCCCGATGGGCGAGTCTGGTGTGCCACGGCCAGTGGTGCTCTGGAGTACGATGGCTATAGCTGGCACACCTACTCGACAAGCGACGGACTGGCCCACAACTGGGTCTGGGCTGTGTCAGTAGATCTGCAGGGACGCGTCTGGTTTGGCACGCAAGCAGGCGTTAACGCATACGATGGCGTGTCCTGGCAAACCTATACCTCGGATGACGGCCTCCCTAGCAACAGCATCTGGACAGTTGAAACCACGACCACTGGGGAAGTCTGGTGCGGTACCCACGACGCGGGCGTCGCACTCTTCGACGGTACCTCTTGGCGCCCGTTCGACACTGAGGACGGACTCATACATTCGTGGGCTAACTCCATCTCGGCTTCTCCGTCGGGGAAGATCTGGGTAGGGACATCTGGAGGAGTCAGCATGTACGATGGGGACACCTGGCACAGTTACTATCGGCCCAGGGATGGCCTCGCCCACTCCCGCATCTCAGACATCGACGCCAGCGCAGAGGGACGTGTCTGGTTTGCGACTGCGGGTGGCGTCAGTGAGCTTGGCCAATACCGCGCACGCATCTGGCTGCCTTTGATACAGAAGTAACGAATATCATCTCACTAGAGAAACCGGAGGAGAAGATGTCCCCCAGAAGCTCAGACCTTGGGAAGCCGCCAGATCCGAAAGACTCCATCGCCGCGCACTATCGAGAGCGCCACGGTTCCACCCCGGTTATCATCGTAGCGGCTCCTGGGCGGGTGAATCTCATTGGTGAGCACACAGACTACAATGGAGGGTTCGTGCTCCCGGCCGCAATAAACCGTCACATGGTCATTGCTGCTTCTCCCCGCGAGGACACCCTCGTGTGCCTACACTCCGTGGACTTCAGCTCCGATGCTTCATTCTCCCTGGACGCCATCAGCCACGATACGCAAGCCGAGTGGAGTAATTACGAACGCGCAGTGGCCTGGGCACTCCAGGAAGCCGGATACGAGCTGCGAGGCATGAACGCCGTCCTCGCCGGGAACATACCCATCGGCTCCGGGTTGAGTTCTTCCGCCGCCATCGAGGTCGCCACCGCTTACGCCTTCCGTACCCTCAATGATCTTCCCTTGGATCTCGTCACCCTGGCGAAGCTCTGTCAATGGGCCGAGAATGAGTTCGTGGGCGTGAAGTGTGGCATCATGGATCAGTTCATCTCCGCACTGGGGCAAGCCCAGCACGCGCTCTTGATAGACTGCCACAGCCTGGATCACCGTCTGGTGCCCCTACCAGCGGAGATGTCCCTCGGGATCTGCGACACCAAGGTCAGGCGTGATTTGGTCAGCTCAGCGTACAACGAGCGCCGTGCTCAATGCGAGACGGGCGCTCAACTGCTGGGGGTGCCATCCTTGCGCGACGCGGAATGGTCCACTTTTGAGGACCGGCAACAGGAGTTGCCAGAACCCGTACGACAACGCTGCCGCCATGTAATCTCAGAGAATCAGCGCGTCCTGGATGCTGTTGCCGCCCTAGAAGAGGGCAATTTGCCTGCCTTCGGCATGCTGATGAACCAGTCCCACGAGAGCCTGCGTGATGACTATGAGGTGAGTTGCCGGGAGCTGGATATCATGGTGGAAGCCACGTGGGAGGTCGACGGGGTCTACGGCTCGCGCATGACCGGAGCCGGATTCGGAGGATGCACTATCAGTGCCGTTCGTCCTGATGCTGTCGGAGCTTTCCAAGCGCAAGTCTCTGACAAGTACAAGTCAGCCACGGGCCTTACTCCCTCCATCTACGTGTGCCAGGCGGAAGCTGGAGTCCGACTTCTCTAGGCGGACCTTCCCCGTGGCGGCTCTGTTGGCGAAGGCCTCCCTCCCTGTTGACGAAGGTCTTGCTCTGTTGGCGAAGGCCTCCCTCCCTGTTGACGAAGGTCTTGCTCTGTTGGCGAAGGTCTCCCTCTGTTGGCGAAGGTCTCCCGACCGAGTCCCACCCACGTTGGCGAAGGTCTCCTGACCGAGCCCCCAAGGTAAACAACTAACCTCCTCGCGCCTTCATGGTGAGAAAAGAGAACCACAGAGGCACGGGACACAGAGTGAATACGAGGACACTCTCACCCATCTCCGTGAACTCCGTGTCTCCGTGGCAAGAAGCCGGGTTCCTTGGCGAAAAAGCGCCCTCAGGGGCCTCGCGGCCAGCTCCCTGAGGGCGCTTCTCAGCTTCAGTCACTCCAGTGCTTCATCAGCGATTCTTCATCACAACCGGCATGTAAACCGGGTAGTTTCGCACCTCCACGAAGTTCACGTAGTCGCGTCCCGACCGGCCGTTGAGAGTGGAGACATTCACCGTTGCCAGGCCCGGCGTTGGACTAGATGTCAGGACAGCAAGGCAAATACCGCCTATAGTAGTCGTCGTATACACATCTCCGCCATTCACCTGTCCCCTGTCAGTGGCAAAGATCACCACCGTGCCATCAGTCACCGGGTTGTCGTAGCCATCGGTGATGTACGCATTGATATAGGAAACAGATACCCCATTTGCCGGTATCTCAGCCGGATTGGCCGTCACGAGAATCCTCCAGGGAGGATCGGAGCGGAAAAGCACATCCACGCTGCCGGACTTTGAATCCGACCGCGCGATGACCTTCGCCCATCCTGACGTCGTTTCAGAAGTAAGAGTGGTAGAGGCCAGTCCCAAATTGGTCGTCGTGGTTGCGGGCGACACGAGCCCCAGGTCAGTCTCGAAATACACATCGGTGCCGTCCGCCACCAGGTTCCCAGCTATGTCCGCGATCGTAGCCGTGATAGCGCTGGTCCTGCCCACCAGGTCAATGGCATCGGGATCAGCCGCTACAGAGATCTGATACGGCGGCCCGATATCATAGTACACGTCCACCCATTCAGGGAGCGCGCCTCCCGATTGTGCCCATATCTGAGCCCAACCAGGCGGCCCGCTCGACGGCGAGTAGAGGGTACTGACCGCAAATCCGTCGTGGGTCAAGGGCGTGCCCGGATTCACATCCCCCCGCGTAGCGTAGAGCTTCACCTTATGGCCATCACTGACCCAGTTGCCGTAGGTATCTTGCACCTCAACCCTGATGGTAGTAGTGAACTGGCCATACTCACCCAGTTGCAGAGTAATATCATCAGCACTGATAGCCACACTCTCAGGTGGACCAGGAACGAAGGTCACGGAGCCGTATCCCACCACACCATCCGTAGTAGCGGTGATGGTCGCCGTACCTCTGAGGTTGGGAGACGACAGGACCACCGAGGCCAGTCCATTCAGGGTCGTGCTGCTGCTGATCGTCAGGCCGGCGAAGTCCCCTTTGTCCGTCGCGAACGTGACCAGCGTGCCATCTTCCACATGGTATCCACCGATATCCCGCACATCCGCGGTAACGATGGCCTTTTTCCCACCCACAAGAATAGCGGGTGGATCCGAACTCACGGTAAGCGAATCTGGCAGACCTGGAGTGAGCATCACATTGAAATTGCCGCTGACCAATCCCGACGTGGCATGAACAGTAGCCACACCGATGGTCTGTTTGGAGTACAGGGTGCTGGTTGCCACTCCACCGACCGTGTTGCGCCAGCGTGGCAGTACATCCGCCCGCTGAGTCTGCACAACGATGAATTCCACTGCGGTCCCATCTTTCACCAGGTTCAAGTACCGGTCTCGCACCGTGGCTGACATTGCGGCCGTCCACTGTCCGTACCAACCGATGCGGAGGCTAGGCGGGATTGCTGCCACAGTGACGAAAGCCGGCGGTCCAGGCTCGAAGCTCACCGTGGTGGTGTCAAACTTGGAATCCGCCGTGGCGGTCACTGTTATCGTTTCAACCAGGGTGCCGCTGGAGAGCTTTGCCGTCGCGATACCGTCGTGCGTCGTCTCCACGGTCGTGGCGCTGCCACCGAAGTCGCCGCCGCTGGTCGTGAAAGTGACAAGCGTTCCGTTTACCACATCTGTGCCATACTGATCCACAACGTGGGCCGATATTGTGCTAATACTCCCTCCAACCGGCAGCATGCTCGGGTCCGCCGTCGCAGTGACTGTAAACGGATCGCCAGCGATGAAGGGCACCAGCAGGCTATCACTTAGAGTACCGACTTCACCGGTGACAGTGGCGGTCACCACGCTGTTGGAGGAAGTGAGCACCGTAGAGGCCGCCCCTCCCGAGGTCGTGCCGGTGATGGTCGTCACGCTGCCCGGGAAGGTTCCCTGATCCGTCGTGAAGGTCACCACCATACCGTCGCTGATCGCATTGCCACATTCGTCTTCCGAGGAAAGCGTGATGGTCGAGGTGTGGCTCCCGCTGGCGTAGATCTGGGCCGGAACGGCGCTCATAGTCATCGAGTACGGAATGCCTGGAGTGACCGTCAACGTTGTGGTGATGACGACGGAATCCACCGTGGCGGTTATGACCCCGGTGCCGGACTCGGACCCCTGATACTGCGTGGAGGCCTCACCATTGCTGCCGGTCAGTACCGGGTTGCCACCAGGCCAGCTACCAATCAGACTGGATTCGAATCCTACAGACGCGTTTGCCACCGGATTGCTCCAGGCATCACTCACAGTTACTGTCACAGGCATAGTAGCAGCTGGAATGGAGGGGGCGGGTTGCCCGCAGTAGGTCCCATAGGGCAGCCCCTGGAACACAGCAGAGGCTGGGGATCCCGCCAGAATCGCAAGTGAGTCCGATCCTTCCGCGTAGCCTCTCGCCCCTTCGCTGAGACAGCCATAGGGCACATCGGCATACACATCGACCCAGCCAATCTCAGTGCCTGAGGTCATCGTAGCGCTGGCCTGGCCTCCGCTCGTCGTCGTACCAGAGCGGAGAGCGTCCAGGTACACGGTGTTTGACGCCGACTGCTTCGTGACCGTCAAGGTATGAGCACCGGAGGACAGGTTGTTGAAGAGCACGATTTCGTTCCGCCAGTCGTTGGACGCATCCCCCACCGAGAGATCGATGGTACGAGTGGACGATCCATCCACATCCGCGTCAACGTAGCGGCCTTCGCCAGAGGTGCCCCACCGTCGATAGATGAGCGAAACTGCTGTCCCGGTGAAATTCCACACTACCGAGGGGTCACCAGAACCGGCTTCCAGACCATTCCCGCCACTGTATTGGGTATCGGTCACGAGAGTCCACGAGCCAACCCGAGTTACCTGACTCGTGTCTTCCACTTCCACATACTCGTAAGGGACCGTCGCCCGGTTGGGCAAAGTGGTCGTGAAACCAACCATCGTACCATCGAGCACCGGCAGGCCGAAGTTGTCAGTCACGGTGACTGTAGCACCGAGGGTGCTCCCACCCACCTGCATTTCCTTCGGTGCATCAACCGCGACCGTGACGGTCGTGGGCACAGAAGCCTGCATGGTAACAGGGGTAGTGACAGTGATGAAGGTACCGTCCTTTATCATCGTGGCCATGACTGTGCCAGTCTGAGTGACCGGGCTACAGAAGAGAGCGGAAGTCAGCGTACCTATCACGGTCCCACTAGGCCCGCTTATCTGCCCAACGCGGAACAGGTCCAATCGCGTGCAGTAGCCGTTCGAAGAAGCGTTCTTGCGATTGGTTACACTGATCTCCAAGGTATGTGCCACCGCTCCGAAGCCCGAAAAGGCCTCTTCAGCCCAGGATCCAGAGGCCGCGTAGGGGTCAATCTCATGCCAAGTGCCGGCGTCAACACGAAGCTCGAAGATGCCCGCGTCCGGTGCCTTGTAGTATCGCACTGCCACGGCATCACCCGTGAAGTTCCAGAACACCTTGGACGTGGGGGAGATAACCGCGTTAGCCTCGATGTACTGCCCCGCACTGGCCCCTGCGATAGTGGATAGATAACTCCATCCTACGGGACTGACCGGCTCAGTGACAACGGAAGTGCTCTCCGCCTCCACATATCCTATACCGGAGTCAACAGTGCCCAGTGTCGTTGTGAAACAGACGAAGGCTCCTTCGACAGGGGCATTGAGAGCATCCTGCACCTGGCCCGTAAGGGTAGCCGTCGAATAGCCATCGGCCCGCAAGGTGTCCGGGCTTGAGCCAACGCTAGATTGGCTCGCGTCAGGCGCTCCTGCCAAGAAGAGCAACCACCCGTCCGGCAAGCCAGTCCCCTCGGCCTCCCCAGCGCTAACCGTGCCCCACGTCATCACCAGAAACGCCGTGGCGATTAGGGCCACGATGAGGACACCGGAGATCTTCCGCCACTTGGTAGGTTCCCTTGTCATAGTCATTTCTCCCTTCTATCGTCCCAATCATCGTTCGTCCTAGCGCATGTTTCCCACCGGCCAGAACGTCCTATCGGCCACAGCCGCCTTCGGGTCGTTTCCTCCAAAAGCGATCGCACTACACGTTTGCGTATCCTGTGCTGGTTCACATCTTGCCTCCTTTCTCTGAGGTAGCCAGGGACCCTCACAACACGGCATTCCATCCGATCCCATATGCGATGTCCTCACTTCCCCCCTACCACCCCCTAGAACACAGAGGACGAAATAACGCAGATACTCCCAAGAGCACTCTAATATGATAACACAACCCTTCTTCAAAGTCAATTATGATTCCTTGAATGCAGACGGTTTGGGATAAATCTCTCGGTGAGTGAAAATCACCGTCTGAAAATCCCACCAAAGACTAGCCGGCGCATTGGGATTCAGTGCCTGCGGTCACTTCCCAGATTCAGCCAAGGCTTTCAACCCCTGGCTTTTCTTTTCTTAAAATGCCTGCCTTCAAGCAACCTCAGGGTTCTATCTTGGATCACTCAGGTGATTTCAGGACACAACACGACACATAACCCCTATGTCAACCATGACGCCGAGCATAACGAAAGGATACGGCTGTGAAAGTTGGAGATCGACTCTGGCGGCCCACAGGTGCAAGACGACGACCAACTCTCGCGACCAACTGTCGCGGGATCGGAATCTTTAACCCAGAGAAACACGTCCACAAAGGGAATCCTTCTCGTCGAACGACGAGGGAAGAGATATCACAGGTTGGACATCCACCTCCTGAAGGAATATGTAACCCGCCCCCTATAGGGACGCAATTGAATTGCATCGCTGCTATCCAAGTGGATTTGATGAGGTTCTGGACCAGGCTCAACGGAGGATTCGCCCCTAGGCCAAGTATCAGCCCAGATAGTCACGGAGTTGGCGGCTGCGGCTTGGGTGCCTCAATCGGTCAAGGGCCTCATGCTCGATCTGGCGTATACGCTCTCGCGTCAACCCAAACTTCCGCCCCACTTCCTCCAATGTGTAGCTACGGCCGTCCTGAAGCCCAAAGCGGAGCCTTAAGATACGCGCTTCGCGAGGCGTCAGGCTAGTCAAGATATCTTCCA
>JAKLPW010000264.1 GCA_022013675.1 Anaerolineae bacterium
CCCTCCACCAACTGCACAACCTCGATGGCCCCAGGAGCAGCCCTCATGCCATGCTTGATATGAGCCCCCTCAAAAGCGGGTCCCGAAGCGCAAGAAGTGCTGGCGATTTCGCCGTTGCTTATGAGAGCCACCTCAGTATTGGTACCAATGTCCAGCGCCAGCACCAAATCCTCCGCTCGCCAGACGTCCGTGCCCAGTAGCACAGCCACGTGATCGGCACCCACGAAACCGCCAATATTGGGCAGCAAGTGCACGTACGCGCCTGGCGCAAGGCGGAGACCCACATCGCGGGTCTTCACGTCCAGCGCCTCGCTGACGGCTGGGACGTACGGGGCGAGAGCCAGTTGCTCCACCGGCAGGCGCAAGAAGAGGTGATGCATAGCGGTATTACCTACTACCACTGCCTCGACGATGTCCTGGAGTGCAGCGCCAACCTCAGCGCAGAGATCAGCAGCCACCTCGTTGAGCGCCTCCACGACCAATTGCTGCAACCTCGCTGCCTCCAATGGTGCCCCCCTGGTGCGAGCAATGCGAGCGATGACGTCCTCCCCATAGGCGATCTGGGGATTCATCACGCCCTTAGCAGCCAACGTTTTCCCTTCCTCCAGATCAACCAGGTAGCCCGCAATCTTGGTAGTTCCCAGGTCCACGGCCAGGCCCAACTGACGACTCGGCCACGGGCTCAAGGCAACCACTTCGGCACCACGCACCGAGGCCTGGGCCTCCCAATCCCATGAGCGAAGAGAGGGGGAGATACCTCGTAGTACCTCGACGTCAACACTACTACAGAGTATCTGATGCTGCGCCTGCAGTGCATCCAACAGGCGCTTGCCATCGGCCCGCAGATCATCAAAGGACGGCGCTGACAACTTTGCCTGGTAAGCCACAACGGGGGGTTCCGGGACAACGCTGACCGCCAGTCCATTCACCTGAGTACGTTGCGGGGTGGTCAACGATTCGGGAGGGACTCTCAACTTGCAATCGCTCAGCGGATAGGTCTGACAAGCCAGGCGGTAGCCGCCCGCCAACTCCTGGGAGGAAAGAGCCTTCTGCTCAGTGGGAGTTGGTTCCGAGACCCGACCGGTCAGAACCAGCACCTTACAACGACGGCAACTTCCTTTGCCGTCGCAGAGGCTTACCAGGTCCACACCCAGTTGGCGCGCTGCATCCAATAGTGTCCCATCCTCAGTGCAATCTCCCCTCAGGCCAACGGGTTCGAAGTCGATGTGATATATTGTCATGCGTATCCCTTCTGAGATCACGAATTGCCTGATAGTTTGATGGTGACATCTTTTGTGAATCACATCATGATATATCTCAGTTACCAATCGGATCAACTTCCGCTTCCCCAGCGGCTTCCGCGGACTCAGCGACACGTGACTCTTCACAACCGCGAGCCAGTATAGCACCGCTCAGATCGGGCGTCAAGAGTTAGAAGCCTTGAGTAAGGCATGGTGCAGGGTAGGTTTCGGGACACTTCTATCGTCCCCAATTTCCCATCCCAAGAGAAAGGGATCGAGGATTGCACCACCCTCGATCCCTGATACGACTTGTACTGAGCAGGACTTCAGACAGGCATCTCCCTGCCCGCTAATCTGCACAGGCGATACCCCTCTGTCTGCTTTCACCTATCAACGGTACACGCCATACTCTTTGGTGAAGTCCACCCAAACCTTCACGAGTTCTGGATCACACTCGTCCATGACACCTCGGTTGGACATGATGAAACCTCCATCCTTGCCAACCACGTCGATGAGCTTCTTGGCGTAATCCTTGACCTTCTCCGGCGTACCCGTCTGCAATAGCGAGACCGGCATATTGCCCACGATGCACATAGTATCTCCCAGCACTTCCTTCACTCTGAAGATATCTGAAGTGTCGAAGATGCCAAAGATCTTCCCTTTGGGCAACTCAGCCAGATACTCAAGGCGCTGATCGTAGCACCCCTCCCAAAACGGGCAAGGGGTAAGCCCGGCGTCTATCAAGGCCAGGATGAGGTTCTTCAGGAACGGCCAGTAGAAGGTCTCAAACTGCTGCGAAGACATGAACCCATCTGCCCCTCTATGAAGAGGAATGAACACTCTGGGATTTCCGCTCCTCTGGGCATTGCCAATCGCGGACCCGAGTATCATGGGAAACAGTTTCTCCTGGGCCGCCAAGAGCTTATCGGGTTGTCTGTACATATCCAGCATCGCCCCACGCATCCCTCTCAGATTGTCTGAAATCATATCGAAGGGTGCCAGGGCAACTGCTCCGGCGAACGGCGGGTAACCCAGCCCCGCCATTTCCTTGTCATAGGCAGCAGTCGCCATGGCCCATTTCATCGATTCAAGTCCAGCCTTGTATAGAGACTCGAAGGCTTCGGCAATACCAGGTATAGCAAGCACTGAACAAATAGTCACCCCGGCATATCCATTTAGCAGTGCCGATGCAGGAGGCAACATTCCTAGGGGCGCTAACGTCCCATATATGCGCGGCGCATAGATTCTCAAGGCATAGTCAGAGGGATCATAGAGAAACGCGTCGTACTCGTCTGCCTTCATGTACTCCCCCTCAACGAACTGGAATGTATGGTGAGGGGATACCCCATGACCCGGCCACTTGATCTGCTTGAAATCCACAGCTTCATACGCAGCCCCTGAGGTGAATATGGCAAACCCGGGACTGAAGCTCATATCCGGGTCAAGCTCCAGGGTCACTTTCTTGTTGGCCGCCAACCATCTGTCACAATCGTAGAAGGCTTCCTCGAGGGTCATTCCAACGACCTTGGCGGCGTAGAAGCTCGTGAGGGGGAAGATCGGAACCCTGTCCGGCACCTTCAACTGGATAGCATCATTGATGCGCTTCTCCCTTTCATGGCACAATCCCTGCGATGTCTTTTCCATCTTCACTTACCTCCTACCCATTCTTTGGCCAGTGACACAGCCTTCATCGCATCCTCCCCATAGGCATCAGCACCAGCGTACTCCCTTATCCCCTCGTCCATCTGACCACCGCCAATCATGATCTTCACCTTATCCCGCAGACCAGCGGCTTCTATGGCTTCTACCGTCTGCCTCATCGAATCGAAAGCCAGGGTCAGGAACCCACTCAGCCCCACGATTTCAGGCTCCACCTCCACGATCTTCTCCACAAACTTCTCCGGCGGGACATCTATGCCCAGGTCGTGGACCTCGAAGCCGCTCACGTCCAGCATGAACGTCACGATGTCCTTGCCGATGTCATGTATGTCACCCTCTACTGTGCCTATGACCACCTTGCCCAGACGTTTAATCTCAGCGACCTCCGTCAGCTTTGGCTTGACGATTTCCGTGACCTCCGTCAGTATCGCACCCGCCATGATCAGCTCGGGCAGGAAATACTCGCCATTCCCAAACCGTTCTCCGACTACCGTCATGGCCTCCCGACACTGCCCCAGGATCTTCAGAGGATCCTCACCCTCCTCCAGCATCTCACGTGCTATACTCAGCGCCTCTTCCTCCCTCATATTCGCCATTGCATCAACCAGTTTCACAGCCATAGTTCCCCTCCTGATAATAAGCAGCCGTATCCAACCCTATCAAACAGTATATCACGACACCGTCCCTCTGTCTGTTGTGTAGACAACAAAAGAGGGCAGACATATCGAAAACATCCTTGCCTGCCCTCTAGCCCCCCCAATAGCTCAAATGGAGAACTTGCCACAATCGCGTTCCACTAGGCGGCGCTCTGCCTCACCTGGGTCTGTTCTGGTGGTATTGCTATTGAACGCGCATCTACGCTACTATCCTCATACTTACCCAAGAGCCCCTTCACCAACCATATCATGCCGCGCGTCGTCGATCCGTACGCGTCAGCTCCAATGCCGGCCGCGAAATCCTCAGTTGTTGCCCCCCCACCTACCACGATCTTGACCCCGTGTCTGAGATTCGCTCGCTTCAGAGCATCAATGACTTTTTTCTGCTCCGAGAGACTCGTCGTCAAATAGGAGGACATTACCAGGACATCGGGCTTGTGCTTCCCAATCGCCTCCACGAAACCCTCGATGCTGACACTAACGCCCAGGTCGGTCACATCAAAGCCCCCACTGATGAGCAATGTGGATACCATAGTCTTTCCAATACCATGGAGGTCCCCCGAAACCGTTCCTATGACGACGGTACCAAGTGTTTCCCGTTCCCTCCTCCTTATTCTGATCTCGTCCTGCATCACCAGTATGGCGCTCTGTATGGTGACGGCTGCCCTGTTCGCATCAGCAAGGGAGAGATCCCCTCGCGCATACGCTTCATCTGCCTGATTGACGACTTCTGCCAGCGCCTCCATCACTCTGACGGGATTGCTTCCTCCCCTGATCACCTTCCTGGCCCAGGTAGCAGCCATCCTGGAATCGTATGCCAGGACCGCCTCCTTTAGACTCTCGAGGGCACTCATCGTTCTGGAAGGAGTCAGCACAAGGCAGCGACCATCCTTGCGCAGGAATCCCTCGCGTCGAAGTTCGTTGAGGTACGTTGTAACGGTGCTGCGATTAGCGGCGATCATCTCGGCGATATCCTGATGTGTTATGGCCAGTTCTATCCTTGTGCCTTGCTCAGTATCAACCCCATGTTCGTCGGCCAGCCTGAGCAGGACATTCTCCAATCGCTGGCGCACGTCTATGAAAGTCAGATCCCGTACCTGCCGGGCGAGGAGGCGTACCTTGTCGCCCAGGTCATGTATCACCGCTCTGCAAAAGGGAGGCCTATGGGCCAGCAAGTGCTCGAACTCCGCTCTCGTGATGACGTACGCATCTGTGTTCACCAGCGCTTCGCCCAACGACTCATACTCTCCGCCGAGAAGGAAAGTGACGTCTCCCACGATGTGACCTTCCCCGAGAATCGCGTACGTCTTCATCTTCCCCTCCGGTGAGATAGACGATATCTTCACCTTCCCCCTTTTCACTACAAACAGGAACCGGGCCGGATCTCCTTGGCGGTAGAGCACACTCCCTTTTCGATATCGGTTCAACTTGCTGACCCCATAGGCCTCCAGCAGAGACAGAACACACACTTCAGTACGCTGGACCCCTTCCCCCATTCTGACGCCATCCGCCATTTTTCCTCCTTCACCCCACTCGACCGTTGCGCAATACTGACTCTCCCCCCGGGAATCAGACGATGGCGAGTTGCTTTGTCAATTGCCCTGAATGCCGTCCCTTTTCAATCAGACTTTACACTAGTCGGACTGCTTTGTAAAGCCTTCCGTTGTAGGGCATGTTCAGCATCTCTTCTACCGGAATGGCCTCGCTCAAACCTAGTTCTGGCAGCACAGGAACGGCCCCAGCCAAGTGAAACCTGCCCCTACGCGAATCGATACTAACCGCACCAACATGATGTGCAGCCCAACCGTTAATTCTAGCCACCAACCCAATGACTGGTGATTACCCACACCTCACCGAGGAGCCCGCAGAGACGACCAAAATGAATCCCTCCGCGTGTTCTGCGCCCTCAGCGGTGAAACTAGACAGCAGCGTCTATCACCGCACTGTGATTTGTGGGCATCACTGGCCTCAGCAATTCTAAATTTGCCCTAGAGTCAAAGGGAAAAGACCGTAGTAATCTGTAGCAGGCGCAGTTAAAGAAAGACGGGAGCAGCCTGAGAGGTTGCTGGGGGGTGATCTGTGCCGCACTGCTTGCGAAAAGCAACAGAGG
>JAKLPW010000265.1 GCA_022013675.1 Anaerolineae bacterium
GGGGCGACCAACGTGGGTGGAGATTGATCTGGAAGCCATCGCGCAGAATGTCCGCCGGATTGTAGAGATAGTGGGGCCCCAGATCAAGGTGATGGCGGTTCTCAAAGCGGATGCCTATGGGCATGGGGCTGTGAAGACCGCCCGCACGGCACTGAACAACGGAGCCTTCGCCTTGGGGGTAGCCTGTCTGGGCGAAGCGGTGACGCTGCGGCAGACGGGTATCACCGCTCCTATTCTCAATCTTGGCTATACTCCTGCCTGGCAGGCGCGCGGGACGGTCATACATGGTGTTAGGGCCACACTCTTCTCGATTGACGTGGCTCAAGCCCTGTCCAGGGCTGCCGTGGATCTCAATGCCGAGGCACGCGTACACGTCAAGGTGGATACCGGTATGGGACGCCTGGGGCTGCTCCCTCTGGATGTGGTTACCTTCATGCAAGAGATTATCGATCTGCCGGGCCTGAACGTGGAAGGTATCTTCACGCACTTCGCCATCGCCGATAGTGAGGACAAAAGCTACACGCTGGGCCAGCTCAGTCGATTCAAGGACGTCTTAGCTAGCTTGCGGATGGCAGGGATTGAGGTCCCTATCGTGCACGCGGCCAACTCTGCGGCTATTCTCGAGTTACCAGAGAGTCACTTCGATATGGTGCGTCTGGGCATCGCCATGTACGGTCTCAATCCGTCTACGCAGGTGAAGTGCCCTTCAGGTTTCCGCTCTGCCCTCATCTTCAAGACGCAAATCGCGCAGGTCAAAGATCTTCCCGTGGGCAGCTATATCAGCTACGGTTGTACGTATTGCACCTCCCGGCCGTCACGCATTGCGGTCATCCCGGTGGGCTATGCCGATGGGTTCAGGAGAGCACCTTCTGATTGGGGGGATGTGCTGGTTCGAGGGCAGCGCGCGCCCATCGTGGGGCGAGTTTGCATGGATCAGACCATGATTGACGTGACAGACGTACCAGGTGTGCGCCAGGGCGATGACGTGGTGCTCATCGGCCGGCAGGGTCGTGATGTCATCACCGTAGAGGAGGTGGCCGAGCGCCTGGGAACGATAAACTACGAGGTGGTTTCCGAGATACTGGCTCGGGTACCGCGAGTGGTGTGAGGGATTAGCTGATAACTGACCGCTCCTCCTCACGTTCGATAGTGAGCGTTGATCTTGACGTAATCGTAGGAGAGATCGCTGGTCCAAACCACGGCTTCTCCCTCTCCTAGTCCCAGGTCAACAGTAATACAAATATCTACGCAGGCGAGGATCTGCTTTAGCTTTTCCTCGTTGGCTCCGAGCGGCTGCCCGTTTTCCACTACCTGTTCATCTCCGAACCACAGATCTGTCCGGTCTGGATCCACCTCCACTCCGCTGTATCCCACTGCGGCCAGGACTCTGCCCCAGTTAGCGTCCTCGCCGAAAAGGGCCGTCTTCACCAGGCTGGAACGTGCTACGGACATGGCGGCCTGTAGAGCTTGTTCTTGCGAAAGGGCTCCCCGGACCTTGATTTCCACGAACTTGGTAGCCCCTTCGCCGTCCCTCACAATGGCCTGGGCCAGGGCCGTGCAGACGCAGGTCAACGCCTCGGCGAAGTGCCTGTAGTCTTCCGAATCATCGCTAGTTATTCGTGCGTTGCCGGCAATGCCGTTGGCCAGCAGGAGGACGGTATCGTTGGTACTGGTATCGCCATCTATCGTGATGCGGTGGAAGCTATAAGCTACTGCTTCCCTGAGGGCTTTCTCGAGCAGCCCGGTTTCCACGGCAGCGTCGGTGACTATGACTGAGAGCATGGTAGCCATCCGTGGATGGATCATTCCCGCGCCCTTGGCCATTCCGGCTATGGCTACCTGCTGGCCACCCAGTTTCAGTCGTATGGCGGTCTCCTTGGGGCGGGTATCGGTGGTCATGATGGCTCGCGCGGCTGCGTGACCGCCATCATCGGAAAGGCTCCTGGCTGCCAACGAGATACCTCTCTGCATGGTTGTCATGGGCAGTTGAGCACCGATAACCCCTGTGGACATCACGAACACCGACTCTGTCGGCACTTTCAAGGCTATGGCAACCAGGTCAGCCGAGCGCTGCGTATTCTCGATCCCCCGGTCTCCGGTGCAAGCATTGGCACAGCCGCTGTTGATGATAACGGCTCTCAGGTTATCGGGATTCCTGGCAACAAGCTCCCGATCATACAGCACAGGGGCAGCGGGGAAGCGGTTGGTGGTGAATACGGCGGCAGCGTGGCACGGTGCAGTGGAGTGGACAAGTGCCAGATCCAGTGCGTTGTCACCCTTCAGACCGCAGGCCACGCCTGAGGCTTGAAAGCCGGCTATGGACGTGATGGAGCCTCCCTCGATCGTTTCTATCATCGAAGATCTAGTCCTCCAATGTCAACAAGAAGGCTTCTTCATCGCAATCTGGGAACTTGGCGCAGTTTATGCAATCTATCCAGATTTTTTGTGGCAACGTGCGCTTGTCAATATGGTGAAAGCCCATGCTCTCGAAGAAGCCCGGAACGTAGGTGAGGGCGAAGACTTGAGACAGGCCTAGAAGGCGTGCTTCCTGGATAAGATGCGTGACCATCTTCGTGCCCAGTCCCTGATGCTGATATTCCTTCAGGACAGCCAGCGAGCGGATCTCTGCCAGGTCCTCCCATAGGACGTGCAGAACACCACAACCCACTACTTGCTTATCTATTACTGCTACCACGAACCCACTGATATGCTGATAGACCTGATATTTGGATTTGGGCAGCATCTCTCCCATGCCAGCATAGTAGTTCACCAGATTGGCGATGGGGATGCCGTCGGCCACCACTGCAGGCCGAATGG
Source organism: Anaerolineae bacterium (assembly GCA_022013675.1). GTDB lineage: Bacteria > Chloroflexota > Anaerolineae > JAKLPW01 > JAKLPW01 > JAKLPW01. The sequence continues at coordinate 2,818 of JAKLPW010000265.1, forward strand.
TTACTTCCTTGCCGGTAGGCACTCTTTTCGTATTCATAGTTGGCTGTTGCACCATTTATCTCGCCAGCTCCTCGAAGATTTGATGTAGCTTGTCAATGGCTTGAGTGATGTGTTCCTGCCCTATCGTCAGTGGCGGAAGGAGTCGGAGGACGTGCTCTCCCGCAGTTCCCATCAGCATGCCCATCGTCTGTCCTTTTTGGACTATCTGCTTGACGTCGGCTTGCATCTCTATCCCCCACATGAGTCCCCTCCCTCTAATCTTCGTTATTGTTGGGAAGGCTCTTTGCAGGGACTTCAGTCCTGATGCGAGCTGTTCGCCTTTGTCCCGTACAGAGGCCAGGAAAGAAGGGTCACTCACGCGACGGAACACGACCTGCGCGACATTGCAGACGACGGGGTTGGCTGCGAATGTACTCCCGTGATCTCCTGGCTCGATTGCCTCGGCCACTCTCTCCGTCATCAACGTAGCGCCTATGGGAAGTCCTCCTCCCAATGGTTTGGCCAGGCACATGACGTCCGGGCGTACTCCATAGAACTCGTGAGCCCAGAGGTGTCCCGTTCGCCCCATGCCGCACTGAACTTCGTCGAAGATGAGGAGAGCCTCGTGTTGATTGCACATCTCTCGCAGACCAACCAGGAAGTCTCTCTCTGCCAGGTTGACTCCTCCCTCACCCTGAATGGGCTCCACAATGACAGCACAGACCTTATCGCTCATGGTTTCCCTCGCGGAGTCCAGGTCATTGAAGGAGGCGAAGCGTACACCAGGCACGAGAGGTTCGAAGGGGGTGCGGTACGTCTCTTTGGAGGTGGTAGAAAGAGCTCCGAGAGTGCGCCCATGAAATGATCCCGTGAAAGCCACGAACTCATATTTGCTCGAGTTGGAGTTAAGTCGGGCCCACTTGCGAGCGAACTTCAGGGCTGCTTCAATGGACTCCGTGCCGGAGTTACAGAAGAAGACCCGCTGAGCGAAGGAATGTTCTACCAGAAGCTGCGCCAGACGGGCATGGGGTTCCGTGTGATACAGATTTGAGACGTGTATGAGTTTCTTCGCTTGTTGCTGAATTGCCTCCAGCATCTCACTGTCCCCGTATCCGAGAGCGTTGACAGCGATTCCGCTTATCAGGTCCAGGTATCTCTTACCCTCGGAGTCGAAGAGATAGACTCCTTCTCCCCTCTCCAGGACGAAATCTGGCCGGCGATAGGTCTGCAGGACATATGCTTTCTCCAGGCCA
>JAKLPW010000266.1 GCA_022013675.1 Anaerolineae bacterium
CATGAGGGCCGTTAGCTCAGTTGGCAGAGCACCTGCCTTTTAAGCAGGGTGTCACGCGTTCGAGTCGCGTACGGCTCACTATGTAACCCAAGATAACCTTCCTCAATGATCGAGAGGAGTTGCAGCGCAGAAAGCTATCCTTTCAGGGGGTACCGAGATGACCATTAGAACCCTTACTGCTGTTGTTCACAGAGAGGTAGATCTGTACGTGGCTCAGTGCCCCGAAGTAGGAACGGTAAGCCAGGGAGTCACTATCGAAGAGGCCATCGCCAATCTAAAGGAAGCCACCGAGTTGTATCTGGAGGAGTTCCCATCTCCTGAGATCAGTGAGATTCTATTGACTACCACCTTTGAGGCAGCCTGTGCCTAGACTCCGCCGAGTCTCAGGTGAACAGACCATCCGGGCCTTAGAGCGCCTGGGATTTGTGCGAGTCAGGCAACGTGGCAGCCACGTTATACTGAAGAGGCAGACGCCAGGCGGTGAGGTGGGTTGCGTTGTTCCACTTCACCGCGAACTGGCCATTGGCACCCTGCGCGGTATCCTCCGACATGCCGAGATCACGGTCGACGAGTTTGTACAGAACCTGTAGCGCCGACCCTCCGGGCATTGATTGGCCTTCCACCATCAGCAGAGCAAGATAACTTCGTAGAGCACCTGCCTTGTGTGAGCAGGGAGTCGCGCGCGAGTCGCGCACGGCTTATTCCCACGATGCTGATCAGATTTCGTTTGGCGGCAGCAGACCTGCCGGTGAGGCAGAGTCGAAGGTCACAGACCAAGGAGGGTCACAATGAGGATCAACGAAGCAAAGCGGCGTATGTTGGAAGGCAATCCTGTTCTGGGGCCGGTGATCGGGCTGGGGGCTCCGCTGATCGCCGAGACATTCTCACTGGCAGGTTGCGACTATGTGATCATCGACCAACAGCACGGCGCGTGGGATGATACTACCACCTTGCAGGCATTCCGCGGGATCATGGTGGGGTCTGCCGTGTCTCTCGCCAGGGTCCCAAGAAATGACTACTACTCCATCGGCAGGGTGCTGGATCAGGGGGCACTGGGTGTGATTGTTCCTATGGTCAACTCAGCGGAGGAAGCTGAGGCGGCGGTCTATGCGACGAGGTACCCTCCACGCGGGGGGCGGTCGTGGGGCCCCTTTGGCGCGGGCGGATATGGCCCCGACTATGGAGATCGCGCTGATGACGAAATCCTGCTCCTGGTGCAGATCGAGACGCGTCAGGCCACAGAGAGGGCTAGAGACATTCTGGCGGTAGATGGCGTGGACGGATGCTGGATCGGGCCCTTGGACTTGGCCCGCTCGCTAGGCGCAGACTACCACTCACCGGCCGGCGCACCGGAAGTGGAGGCAGCGATAGAGGGCGTGTTGACGGCTTGCCGGGAGACGGGCAAGATCCCGGGTATATACGCCGCTGGTATTGGGAAACGCCGGCTGGATCAGGGCTTCCTGTTCGTAACGATGTGCAACGATGAAATGCTGATCGTCGATGGAGTGAAGAGAATGCTAAAGTCCCTGAGAAGCGACAGAGACTGAGGCGCTTGCCTGGCAGGCTAGCGCCTCCCTACCTGATGTGCCCAACACAGGAGCCACAGAGGTAGGCGCTCACGAAGCGGTTTGCCCTGGCTGGAGGGGGCAGGCCGTGGTACAATGGTACCGACCATGTAACGCAGATAGAAGGTGTGATTTGACGACATTATCTACCTGTGGTATACTGCTTTCAGGTGGAATGAAGTCCCTTGTTCGGAAGCGAGCGGTCGGGCGCAGTTCAGCCCGGCTTTTTTGTTGCTAACAGATATGGCAGCGCGGACTGGATTCATTTAAGTCCGCGCTTCTTTTTTGGTAGTGCCCCGCTTGAGTGTTGCTAGGCAAATTTACCGCAGAGCACGCTGAGGCCGCTGAGGACGTAGCGGGCGCAGAGAACTTGAAAGAAAACAAAGAAAACTCGGCGATCTCAGTGTTCTCCGCGGTAAAACAAAGACGTAGTATCTTATCAACACTTGACAGGGGGACTTTTTCTTTTATAACGTTACGTAAATGTTACGTACTTGTCAGGAGAAGTAAATGACTGCAAATCTAAGAATCATGCCCCTCGGCGGCCTGGGGGAAGTAGGCAAGAACATGATGATCGTCGAGTATGGCCGCAACATCATCGTCATTGATGCCGGGATGATGTTCCCTGAATCTGACATGTTGGGCGTGGACCATATCATCCCCGACTGGCAGTATTTGCGCGACAAAAAGGAGTATCTGCGCGCCATCATCATCACCCACGGACACCTGGACCACATAGGGGCCCTCAATCATTTCCTGAGAGAGTTCAAGGTCCCGGTGTATGCGACGCGTCTGACCAGAGGATTGATCGAGGTCAAGCTCAAGCAAGAGCGGATGCTGGAGCAGACCACACTCCACACCTTCGCGGCTGGCGACGTAGTCGACATCGGCCCGTTTACCATCGAGCCCTATCACGTTTGCCACTCTATCCCTGATACTGTCGGCCTGGGCATCACGACACCGGCAGGCCTGATCGTCCACAGCGGCGATTTCAAGTTCGATCCCACCCCTGTGGACGGCTGGCCCACCGATGAAGCCAAGCTGGCCGAGTTCAGCAGCCGCGGCGTGCTGGTCCTGCTCTCAGATAGCACCAATTCCGATCAGCCCGGCTCGACGCCATCGGAAGCGGTGTTGGATGACGCCTTTCACCAGATCATGCGAGAGGCACCCGGTCGGCTGATCATTGCTACGTTCGCCTCGCTGATCTCACGCGTCCAACAGGTGGTGAATGTGGCCCAACGTCACAATCGTAAGATTGCCATCGCGGGCCGGAGCATGATCGAGAACACCCAAATGGCTAGTGATCTGGGCTATCTCAAAATCCCTCCCGACATGCTGGTGAAGCTCGAGCAGGTCAAGAAACTGCCACCCCGGCAGGTCGTCATCATGGCCACTGGCTCCCAGGGTGAGCCTATGGCGGTCTTGAACCGCCTGGCAACCAATAGACACCAGTCGCTGCACATTCAGGAGCACGATACGGTGGTGCTCTCTTCGCACACCATACCCGGCAACGAAGAGATGGCTTATCGCGTCATCAACCGTCTCTTTCAGAGAGGCGCGGACGTTCAGTATGGGCCTCTGGCTCAAGTCCACGTCTCCGGCCACCCGGGCCAGGAAGAGCTCAAGCGACTGATTAACATGCTCCGCCCGCGCTTCTTCGTCCCCATTCATGGCGAGCTTCGACACCTCGTGCAGCATGCCAAACTGGCCCGAGAACTGGGCTTACCGGATAAGAACGTGGCCGTGATCGAGAACGGGTACCCCTTGAACTTCGATGGGGGACGAATGCGGATCGGAGAGCGAGTCCCCGGAGAGTATGTTTTCGTAGATGGCTCCCTGGTGGGCGAGGTAGGGCCGGAGCTGATGCGCCAGCGGGATGGGCTGGCCCAGAGCGGTTTTGTCACCGCTATCACGCGCTACGATCGCAAGAAAGGCAAAACGTTGGGTCGGCTGCGTATCATAACTCGCGGGTTTGTCTACGTGCCTGATGCAGAAGAGCTGCTCTCTAAGGCTAGGGCTATCGTACGCTCCAGCGCATCGGTCCAGCGCGGCACTGCACCGGAGCAGGTAGAGGATAAAGTCGAGCAAGCGCTTTCCAGCTTCTTCTATCAGGAGACCGGACGCAGGCCGGTGGTGACGGTCGTGATGTTGGAAGGGTGATCTACAAGGACAGAAATAGCTCACTCTTCTAAAGAACGAAGGCAGTACACTATCAGATGTAATGCCTTCGTACAGCAAACGAGTAGGGGCAGGTTTCGACTCTCTTCTACCCGAACGATCCTGATCAGATTTGGCCTTAGCGGCCTAGGAATAGCTCCTGCACCATCCAAACCTGCCCCTACACGGACTTTTGATGAGGTTCTCTGCTACACCCCTAGCCGTACACCTCCCGCGCTGCAGCCATCGCCTCGCCAGCCGTGAGTGAGAATCCCTCTGCTTGCAGGACAGACTCAAGCGCACTCAAGAACACGTACACCGTGCGTGCCGTCGAGTTGTAGCCCATCAAGCCAATGCGCCAGATCTTGCCCTTCAAAACGCCCAGGCCACCACCGATTTCGATGGAGTACTCTTCGAGTAACCGACCACGTACCTTGCCGTCCACAACTCCTTCAGGAACGCGTACCGCGTTCAACTGAGCCAACCGGTAGCCCTCCTGGGCAAAGGGCTGCAGGCCCATGGCCTGTAACCCGGCCATCAAAGCCCGGCTGTTCAGGGCGTGCCTCTCCCAACGCGCTTCCAGCCCCTCCTCGTACAACAGCCGCAGCGCCTCGCGCAAGGCGTAGCACATACTTATCGGCGCTGTGTGGTGGTAGAAGCGCTCCTGGCCCCAGTACTTCCGCACCAAGGTCATGTCCAGATAGAAACTCTGTATCCTGGTCTTGCGAGCGTCCAACACCTTCTCCGCCCGCGGCGAGAAAGTGATGGGAGCCAACCCTGGCGGGCAGCCCACGCACTTCTGCGTGCCGCTGTAGACCACGTCCAGCTCCCACTCGTCCACCTTGACCGGGCATCCGCCCAACGAAGTCACCGTGTCCACCATCATCAGCGCGCCGTGCTCGTGGGCCAGGCGGCTGATCTCCTCCAGTGGCTGCATGACGCCGGTGGACGTCTCGGCGTGGACGACGAACACCACCTTCACCTCACCGGTCTTCAGCGCCTGCTCCACCTGCGCCGGATCGACGGCGTGACCCCATTCCGTGTCCAGGCGGATCAGCTCGCCGCCGCAGCGCTGCGCCATGTCGCACATGCGCTCCCCAAAGTAGCCGTTGACGCACACCAGCACCCTGTCGCCGGGCTCGACCACGTTGTACATCGCCGCTTCCATGCCCGCGGTGCC
>JAKLPW010000267.1 GCA_022013675.1 Anaerolineae bacterium
GGACCACTTCCCTAACCTGCAGGTGCTTTATGCCGGAGAGTATGAGGACGTGATGGGAGAAAGGGCCTACATGGACCGGCTTAAGCCCATCATCGAACGATATCGAGATCACTGGGCTTTCCTGGGCGTTGTTCCCCCCGACGAGATGGCCGAGTTCTTCTCGGTATGCGATTGTCTGGTAGTAGCCAGCGTGAACTCGACGGAGTCTTTCGGATTGGTGCAGGTAGAGGCCATGCTAAGCGGCACTCCCGTGGTGGCCACCGATCTGCCCGGAGTGCGAGAACCCGTTAGGGTCACAGGCATGGGCGAGGTCGTTCCGAAAGAAGATGCGCGGGCACTGGGACAAGCCGTCGTGCGAGTGCTTCGTCATGGCGACGCCTATGTGGAGCCCAGAGAGGAAATCGAAAGAATCTTCAGCCTGCAGAGGACCGTTGAGGAGTATGAGCGGCTTTTTCGCGAGAGCGTGGATGCGGTGGGCCACGGAGGCGCCACCGGGTGAGCCCTGAGCCGGTCGAAGGCGGTCTGCCGCCAGAAGGGATCGCATCCTAGCGCGATCCCCGAGCGCGAAGCAAAGATGATGAGAGCGGAGGGGTCATAGTTCATGACAACCAGGACCAGGAGAATTGCGGCCTTGCTGTTCTGTTGCGCTTTGACGCTGGCCATTGTGGCTCAGTACTACTTCGTGCGCAAGCGGGACTACATGTGGGATGGCATTGTCCTGTACGCTATCGCCGTACTACTGTTCCTGCTCGTCGCCCGGCAAGTGGAAGGCCGAACACGCGAGGGAGGGGAAGGGCTCTTCTCGTTCTGGGATCGCGCCCAGTCCCTAGCGCGACGAGAGCCTACCAGAGCAGCGGCAGTGGTCTTCAGCATCGTCGTGGGTTTCGCAGGCACTCGGATCGTGAAGGGACGGCCTTGGACAGCCAGCTACTGGGATGCCTTTGCTATATGGATCATAAGCTGTGTATCGTTCCTGGCGGCTTTCGTGCGGCTGGAGAGCGTGCGTCGGGGGCTCCGCAAGGCCCGGGAGACAATCGCCGCGCGCCGACTGGAAACGCTGACTGTGGTAGGTCTCACGATTGTGGCAGGTCTGCTTCGCCTCATCGATCTTGACGGTATCCCGTACATCCTAACTGGCGATGAGGCCGAGATGGGATTGGAAGCGATCCGGGTGCTCGATGGCCAGTTGCGCAATATGTTTGCCACTGGTTGGCTGTCGCACCCCACTCTTTTCTTCTTCTTGCAGGCGATATTCCTGAAAGCCTTTGGCATCAACGTAATGGCTCTGCGCCTCCTTTCGGCTATCGCTGGGGTAGCGACTATCCCAGCATTCTATGTCTTCTTGCGGCTCTTCTGGGGACGGCGCGTATCAACTATGGCCACTGCGCTGCTGACCTTCTACCATTTCCATATCCACTACAGCCGCATCGGCCTGAACAACCCCTTCGACCCCCTATTTGCGCTGGGCGTGTTCTACTTCCTCGTCAAGGGGCTACGTTCGCAGCGTGCGGTGCCCTTCGTTGTCAGCGGCGCGCTCCTTGGCCTCAGCCAGTACTTCTACATGGGAGCACGACTGGTACCCTTCATCCTGGCGGCCTTTCTCCTCGGTGGCATGATCCAAGAACGGGGGTTCTGGCGGCGACATAGTCTACATCTGCTCATTTTCGTGGTATCCTTCCTCGTCGTCGGGATGCCTCTCATCTCCTTCTTCATCGAGCGACCCGATTGCTTTATGGCCCGAATAGAGTGGCTGGGTATCTTCCAGTCCGGATGGCTGGAGAGGGAGATAGAGCTCACAGGGCGTACGACGGCCAGCATATTGTGGCAACAGGCTCTGAAATCGGTCCTGGCCTTCAACTACTTCACTGACCCAACCTTCTGGTACCGGCCAGGCATTCCACTGTTGACCTATCCTGCTTCTATTCTCTTCGTCTTCGGCCTGGCGTACTCCATGTATCGCTGCAGGGAGCGATCCTATCTGTTGCTCAATGCGTGGTTCTGGCTGGCGCTTTTCTTTGGTGCTTTCTATCTGGAGAACCCTCCCAGTAGCCAGCGGCTGGTCATCATGGCTCCTCCAGTGATGGCCCTGGTGGCCCTAGCGATCGACCGTTGTCTTCACTATGGTCAGAAGGTGCTTCGGTGGCGACGGTCCTCGGCGCATTTGGTCGGGGTAGCGCTAGTGACTCTGTTAGCCTTCACCGATTACACTTTCTACTTCCACAAGTACACACCAAGCGGAGTGTTCGGTGGACTCAATGGCGAGGTGGGTGACGGGATGGGCAAATACCTGCGCTCCCTGGGCCCGGAATACCACTGCTATTTCCATGGACCTCCGCGCATGTACTACGGTTTTGCCATGATCCCTTTCCTCGCGCAGGGGGTGGAGGGCACAGATGTGATTGAACCCTTGCGTGATCGGCCTACCTTTGTGGATCCCACCAAGAAAGCCGTTTTCATTTTCCTGCCGGAGCGCCGGAGTGAGCTGGACGCGGTACGACAGGCCTACCCCACAGGGATACTGCGGGAATTCCGGCGGCAGACCGGAGAGATTCTGTTCGTGTCTTATGAAGCAGACTGAACGGAGCGCGGCATGTCGCAGTACAACCGGGCCTACTTTGAAGAGAATCAACAGCTTGGCGACCGCCCTGCACTACGTTGGTATGCCCGTGTCTGCAACCGCTTGCTCGGACGTCCCAACGGCGACATCTTTGAGTACGGCTGCGGCACGGGCTGGCTGATGCACCACTTAATGGAACGTCATCACGTCACAGGCTACGACGCGAGTGAATTCTGCCTCCAGCAGGCCCGACAAAACGCGCCGCAGGCCACCATCTGCGCCGATCTGGCTCAACTGCAGCCAGGAAGTTCAGATTTAGTCGTTTCGCTCCACACGTTGGAGCACGTACCGGAACCGTCTATCATCATCTCTTTTCTGGCAGACTTGCTGAGACCGGGCGGGCTACTTCTCTTTGTCGTCCCAGCCGTGAACGGGCTGGGACACAAATTGCGCCGCAAGGAATGGTTTGGGTATCGGGATGAGACCCATATCTCATTGCTGGACGAGGCCGAGTGGCGCGGCGCGGTAGCCCGAGCAGGCCTGCGAATCGTCAAAGAGGCAGGGGATGGGTTATGGGACCCACCCTACGTGAGGTGGCTACCGCGCTGGCTGCAACTAGCTATCTTTGGGGCACCGGCAGCCATTCAAGTGTGGCTTGCAGGGGGGCGTTTGATCATGCCGTCTGCCTGGAGCGAGTGTTTGATACTGGTGTCTCAGAAACCTAGCTCTCCGTGAACTCCACGGTAGACAAGTATCAGGGGAAGACTCTCTTGCATGGCGAGGAGCGCTCTGTGAGGAACTGGGGCAACGCCCTTCCGCTGTTGGTTTGCCTGGCTCTGGCGCTGTGGGCACAGCGGGCACTGGATCAGCGCACACACGAGATGTGGGCCTTTGCTGTCTATGGCCTGGCAGCCGTGCTCTTTGTCTGGGCGTGCAGCAATCGGAAACCGGAACGGCTCGTGAGCGAAGAGGACAGAGAATCCCTCCCTTACCGCGGCAAACTGCTGGTCGTGGGATTGGCCGTGATCATTGGCGGGGTTTCTTTCCCGTTGTTCGAAGGGAACCGCTTCACTCCAGGGAATGTTCTGTTATGGGGTAGCGGACTCATCCTGCTGTGGTGGGTCTCGCGGGACAGGGGATCAGGGGGTCAGAGCTCGTTGGCCCGCTGGCGGGACAGGTTCTCGCCGGAGGGGATTCGGATTCCCTGGGCCACGCTGGCGCTTGTGGGCAGCATGCTCCTGGGGGCCTTCTATCGGCTCTATCGGTTGGCAGAGATCCCCGCGGAGATGGGATGCGACCTCCCGCTGATCTATGCCAACGTGAAGATGATCTTGGAGGGAGAGCATCTGATTTTCTTTCCTCTGCATCCTGGGCGAGAGGGTTTGTTCTTCTATCTGATCACGCCGTTCGCACGCCTTTTCGGACTGAGCCACCACAGCATCAAGTTCGTTGGCGCCTGCATCGGAATACTGACTATTCCCATGCTATACCTCTTGGTGCGCGAGCTCTTCGGGCGAGAGGCGGGTCTGTATGCAGCTTTCTTCTTGGCTGTGGCCAAATGGCATGTGATCCTGAGCCGCACTGGATTCCGAGCTATCCTGATGCCCTTGTTCCTGATACTGGTGTGGTACGGACTGGTGCGAGCCATGAGAACCGGACGGCGGAAATGGTTCTTCTGGACAGGGGGTGCTTTGGGCCTTGGGTTATATACGTATAATGCCTTCCTCCTCATGCCTGTTGCTGTCTTGCTCTGCCTCGGCGCATACGCCGTCGTGAACCGAGGGCGGTTTCTGCGAAAACACTGGGGGGATGTTCTGCTGCTATTCCTGGTGGCTCTGTACGTGTTCATCCCGCTTGGGCGCTACGCCTGCGATGAGCCCCAGATGTATCTGTATCGGGTGGCCACGCGAATCACCGGCGCGGAGAGCGCTCTTTCCTCGAACGTGCTGCGCGTGTTGCTTGACAACCTCCGCAAGACCGCGCTGATGCTCAACTACGAGGGAGATATCGTTTTCTACACCAACGTGCCATTTCAGCGACACCTGGGCTACCTCAGTGGGATTCTCTTTGTGTTCGGTTTGGCCTATGCTGTCGCGCGTTGGCGCAGTGGGCACAACGTGCTGACCCTCGTCTTCTTGTTCTGCACGATGCTGCCTACGGCGCTGTCCATAGCCTTCCCTGCTGAGGTGCCCAATGCCACTCGAGCCAGCGGGGCAATCGTGCCTGCTTATGTACTCGTTGGAGGCGCTCTGGCCGTGCTGCGGCAGGGACTGTGGAGCTCTCTCCCTGGCGCGCGCAGTCGGCGCTTGACACTCGACTTTCGTGTGTCCAATACGGTAGACTGGCACGTGATGAAAGAGGTCAATCTGGGCGCGCGCCATCTGGCGGCCGTGGGCTTGGCGGCATTTCTGGCTCTTGAGGCGGGTAGTGTGTATCCTGTCTACTTCGACCAGTATGTGACGCATCTGCCCTTCCGCAACTACTCCATCACCTTGGACATGGCGCGCACCATTGATGATTTCGCCGACGATGGGCCATCATATATCGTGCCAATGCCCTATTGGTACGACGGAAATGCCGTGAGAGCGCAGTTGCGCATTGAGGATCAGGATTGGCGCAACGAGGTCATTGCGCTGCAGCCAGACGAGCCTCCGCTTTCCATCCTGGAGGGCGAAGCGATGTTTATCTTGCACCCGAATGATGACCGCTCTCTCGGGGTACTGCGGGGCTTCTTCCCAAAGGGCGTGGCCCTCCAGCACATAGACTACGACGGGAATACATCCTTTATCACCTTCTATGGAGAAAGATAGAGACAATGTCGCAAGCATATGAGGAGAAACATCCCCTTCGCAGGCAGCTCGCAGTCCTGGTCACCAGGTTTCGGACGCAGTACGAGATGTTACAGCATGACCCTCGCGCGCTGCGCGTGATTCTGCTGGCCATTCTCTTGGTGGGAGCAGCGTATCGCTTTGTGGGCGTGAGTTGGGGAGAGAGCACGCACCTGCATCCCGATGAGCGCTTCCTGACTATGGTAACCACCAGCCTGCAATGGCCCACGGGTCTCAAGGAGTACTTCGACACAGCCACTTCGCCCCTCAACCCTCACAATCGAGGCCATGGCTTCTACGTGTACGGTACGTTCCCGGTTTTCCTGACCAAATTCGTTGGGGGCTTGGTGGGGAAGACAGGATACGATGGTGTGGACATCGTAGGCCGGGCTCTGTCGGCAGCCTTTGATCTGGGGGGTGTGTTCCTGGTCTACCTCATCGGTCGGCGGCTCTACGGACGGCGTGAGGGGCTCCTGGCGTCCCTGCTAGCGGCGGTGACGGTACTGAGCATACAATCCTCTCACTACTACACAGTCGACAGTTTCACTGGCTTCTTCATCACTTTGACCTTCTACTTCGCCGTGCGAGTTGCCCAGGGCGTGGGCTGGGGTTCATTTCTGTGGATGGGCGTTGCCTACGGCTTCGCCGTCGCGGGCAAGGTCAACTCAGCTCTGCTCGGCGTAGTGATCGCTGTGGCGGGCCTGGTGCGAGTAGCTCGCATCCTCCAGATGAGAGTGCCGGCGGTTGCCGACGCGCTGCTATCATTCCGTCAGGTTATTGGGGGAATCTCACTCTCCCTGCGCATCGAGTCTGTGGGGGACGAGCCCGTTCGAGACAGGCATTGGTTCGTGGTCGCGGCCCGGGTAGGCCTGGCCCTGTTCTGCGTTCTGTTGATCGCGGTAGTAGTGTTCCGCGTCGTGCAGCCCTATGCCTTCCAGGGCCCAAGCCCGCTGAGCTTCAAGCTGGCGGAGAGGTACAAGCAGAACATGGAGGAGGTTTCCCGCCTGGTGAGCGGCGAGAGTGACTATCCCCCCGCCCATCAGTGGACCGATCGCACACCATGGGTGTTCCCTTGGGTCAACATGGTGCGCTGGGGCATGGGCATTCCCCTCGGTCTCGTCGCCTGGGTAGGGTGGCTGCTCGCAGGTTACCTCCTCTGCTGGCGACGTCGCGGGGAGCATCTGCTGCCCTGGATCTGGACGACGATCTATTTTGGGTACCAGGGAGCGCAGTTCGCCAAGACCATTCGCTACTATCTGCCCGTCTATCCGCAACTCATTTTGTTCGGGGCCTGGCTGCTCATCTGGTTGTGGGACAAGGCGAAGGCAGCTCGGCATCGATATGCCAGCGCGTGGACACGGTACGCACCGGCCGCGGCTGGTGCCCTGATGTTGCTGGTTGTGGTGGGAACGTTGCTCTGGGCAACAGCCTTCACTAGCATCTACACCCGAACGCTAACGCGTGTGGCAGCTACCCGCTGGATATACGCCAATGTTCCTCTTGGTACTACCGTAGCCAATGAAATGTGGGACGATCCCATACCGCTCCGCATAGATGGCAAGGATGGCTTCGGCCCCGGGATGTACACCGGCATCCAGATGGAGCCTTACTGGGAGGACACGCCGGAGAAGCTCGAGAAGTTCCTGGAGTGGCTGGAGCAGACGGACTATATCTTCTTGACCAGCAATCGGCTCTACGAGTCCATTCCGCGTCTCCCTATGCGCTTTCCGATGACGACGGAGTACTATCGCCTCCTGTTCGCGGAAGAGCTCGGCTTCAGGCGCGTCCAAACCTTCACCTCACGTCCCCAGTTGTGGGGTATTGAGATCAACGATGACCAAGCCGAGGAGTCTTTCACTGTGTATGATCACCCGAAGGTGATCATTTTCCAGAAGACGGCTGACTACTCCACCGAACGAGTGCGTGAGCTGCTTGGTGATATCCCGCTGGATCGCCTCCTCCGTCTCAGACCCAAGCAGGTCACCGCTGCCAAGAATGGGTTGATGTTCAGCGACGATGAGGCGGATGCACAGCGCGAGGGTGGAACTTGGGCGCGAATCTTCCAACGCGAAAGCCTGGTCAACCGGATTCCTGTCATCGTATGGCTCTTGTTGGTGCTGGTGCTGGGCTGGGTCACATTTCCCCTGGCCTTCATTGCCTTCCGAGGGCTCTCTGACCGGGGCTACGCGCTCTCCAAGACGCTGGGGTTGCTGCTTCTGGCCTGGATTAGCTGGATGGTGGCCAGTCTGAAACTGCAGCCCTATACGCGTGTGACCATCGGGGCGGCCCTGGGCCTGATCACCCTGGCGAGCGCGGCCATCTTCTGGCGCTCCAGGGAGGAGATGTGGGCCTTCCTCAAGCGACAGCGGTGGCTCATTGTACTGAATGAGCTTCTCTTCCTGGCGTTCTTCTTTGCCTTCTTGGTGGTACGCAATGGCAATCCTGATCTCTGGCATCCTGCCATGGGGGGCGAGAAGCCCATGGATTTCGCCTACCTGAACGCCATCATCAAGAGCACTTACTTCCCGCCCTATGATCCCTGGTTCGCGGGGGGATGGATCAACTACTACTACTATGGCCTGGTGGTTGTGGCCACCCTCATCAAGCTGACGGGGATCGTACCGTGGGTGGCCTACAATCTGGCACTCCCGCTGCTCTTCTCCCTGTTGGCTACAGGCGTCTTCTGCGTCACCTATAACCTCATAGATCGGGGAAAGGAGGGAGAAGCGACGTCGCTGAAGAAAGTGTGGTCCCAGCCTGCGGTACGGTATGGCCTGCTGGGGGCTATCTTCGTGGCGGTGCTGGGAAACCTGGCCGAACTCCAACTTATCCTCAAGGGGCTGCAGGACATGAGCGGCACGAGCTTAAGAAGCACCGTGCCAGGTCTGGAGGCGGCCTATAAGACAGCGATGGGTCTCTACAAAGCTCTGCTCAAGGGCCAGCGACTTCCCTTCCGGAGTGAATGGTGGTACTGGAACGCCAGCCGGGTGATGCAAGCTGGGGAAATCAACGAATTCCCCTTTTTCACCTTCTTGTACGCCGATTTACATGCCCATCTCATCGCGCTCCCCTTTGGCGTCTTGGTATTGGGACTCGTAGTGGCATATCTCAAGAGGTTACCCCTGCCCCAGAGGGTCGGAAGCACGACGTGTGACGCGCCGGCAGCAAGTATTTGGCAAGGGCTACGGGTCCGACTGACGGAGTGGATCAGTCGCGTGGACTGGCACGATCTGCTCTGGCTGGCGCTGCTTTCTCTGGCGTTGGGCGAACTGCGGGTGAACAACACCTGGGACTACCCCACGTATTTGTTGCTGGCGCTGACCGGGATGGTGATCGTCTACTATGCCCGGGGCTGTGCCCTGAACTGGGAAAGCATTCGGGCTCTCGCATTCCGCTGCGCGGCCATCGTGGTGCTGAGCACGTTGTTCTACTGGCCCTTCCACGCGCATTTCGGGTCTGCATATACCAGCGTGGGCCTTTGGAAAGGTGAGCGTACCCATCTTAATCACTATCTCATCATTCACGGCATGTTTCTTTTTGCTCTGGTTTCCTTTCTGGTGGGGGAAGCCCTTGGGCGAGGAACGCGTAATGGCCCAGCGAGACTGGTGCGGATAGCAGTGCAACGCTGGTACGCCCCTGGACGCCTATCTCGCCTGTACCGGGCTCTGGTGCGGCGACCAACAGGGGGATATCAGTTGGCCTGGTGGGGCCTGGCCATACTGGGCATCCTGTCGCTCGTCTTGTGGACGAAGAAGCTGGCAATCTTTGCCGTGATGCTGCCCTGGCTCTTGCTGGTAGTACTGCTCTTTCTGCGTCGCGAACAGTCCTCACAGAAGCGTTTCCTATTCGTGTTGATCGGCCTGGGCATCGCCCTGACTCTAGGAGTCGATCTCATCGTTATCAAGGGCGACATCGGGCGCATGAACTCTGTATTCAAGTTCTATCTTCAGGTCTGGGTGATGTGGGGTATCGCGGCCGCGGTGGGCCTGGCAGAGCTAGCGGAGCGGCGTCCCCTTCGGGCCAGCGGAAGGTGGCGGTGCTGGCAGGTGGTGATGATAGCGCTCATCGCTTGCACTGCTCTCTATCCCATGTGCGCCACTCCTGCCAAGATGCGTGATCGTTGGCTTGCAGAGCAAGAATCCGGCCTGGACGGAATGGCTTACATGCTGGTTGCCCCCTACCAGGATCAGGGCCGTCCCCTGGAGTTGCGCCGGGATTACGAGGCGATCAACTGGCTCCTGGACAACGTCGAGGGATCCCCTGTGATCCTGGATGGGAATACGCCCAACTACCGCTGGGGTTCGCGGGTTTCCATCTACACGGGGTTACCGACGGTCATAGGGTGGGATTGGCACCAGAAGCAGCAGCGGATGGTCGTCTCGGGAGAACTGGTCGACTGGCGCATAGCAGATGTACGGACGATCTACAATACCCAGGATGTGGACGAAGCTCTGCAACTGCTGCGGCGATATGGCGTGAGTTACGTCTACGTGGGCGAGCTGGAGAAGGCCTACTACGATGCCGGTGGGCTGACCAAGTTCGACGATATGATCGGGAACTATCTCGATGTGGCTTACTCCAATGAATCCGTGAAGATCTACCGGGTGCGGGAGGAGCCAGGGGCAACTTCCTGGTCGACCCCCATCCCTGGAGAGTCGCACGAGGCGAGAGGTCTCGGGGAGCGGATCCTGGGGAGACTGGGCTTGGTGGTCTACGCAGAAGATCGCGGCGGGGGAGAGCCCCCTTCTACCCA
>JAKLPW010000268.1 GCA_022013675.1 Anaerolineae bacterium
ACGGTCAGGAGACCTTGTCCATCATAAGAACTACGGTCAGGAGACCTTGTCCATCATAAGAACTACGGTCAGGAGACCTTGTTCATCAGCGGTCAGGAGACCTTGTCCATCATAAAGCCAGACACAAAGCCCCGAATCAACGCACAGACCTCATCGTAGCAATCCGAGTCCACGTCATACCACTGAATACTCTCATCAGACAGCCGAAACCAACTATACTGCTGTCGTACGAAACGCCGAGTGTTCCGCTTGATGAGATGCACTGCCTCATCCAGGCTTACCTCCCCTCTCAGGTATAAACCGAGCTGCCGATAACCCAGCCCGGACATAGATGGAAGGGAGTAACCGTACCCCAGCGCAACCAGCCCGCGAACCTCCTCTAGCAAACCAGCCGCCATCATACCATCGACCCTCTCGTCGATGCGCTGGTACAGCCTCTCCCGAGCCACGGTCAAGCCAATCCGTAGTACTCGATAGTGAGGTGGATGCTTCTTCTGAAGCTCCGAGATGGGAATACCGGTCGTTATGTAGACTTCCAGCGCCCGGATTACCCGCCGAACGTTGCGTGCGTCAATCCTCGCCGCCGCTACGGGGTCAATGCTGAGCAGCTCCGCGTGGACTGCATCCGCTCCCTCTTGCTCTGCCTTGGCGTATAGCCGTGCCCGCAACTCCTGGTCCGGCTTGGCGCGTGGCACTGTCCATCCCTCTACCACAGCCCGAACATACAGCCCTGTGCCGCCTACAAGCAACGGCAGCTTGCCCTGAGCATGGAGCCCATCAATAGCAGCGTACGCCATTTCATGATACTGGGCCAGAGTGTACTCCTCGTCCGGATCCACGACATCAACGAGATGGTGGCGCACGCGCCGACGCTGCGCCGGGGTCGGCTTCGCAGTACCGATATCCATGTACTTGTATACCTGCCGGGAATCCGCCGAGACGATCTCCGCCCCCAGGGCCTCGCCCAGGCGAGTAGCTAGCTCTGTCTTCCCGACGGCCGTTGGGCCCAAGACGACAATCAGAGGCGGCCAGGAAGACGTCTCAGGACCCTCCCTGCGTCTCGCGCCAATTGTCTTTGACATCGCCTACCTCTTGCCAACGCTCTGCAGCCGAATCTCGATCCCGGCACTTAGCCCGACACAGCATCCTGGATCACTTCCACACGCAGCAGCCGGCCTCTCCTTTCCCATTCCACCGCCACCACGTCAATGCGCCAATCGACGTCGTGCAGCGCGTGCTCCTGGAGGTAGCTTTCCGCCACCTTGATGAGCCGTCTCTGCTTGGTCGGCGTGATAGACTCCTCAGGAGTCCCGCAGCTTCTCCCACGCCTGGCGCGCACTTCTACGAAGGCATAGCACTCTCCGTCTCGTGCGATTATGTCCATCTCTCCGGCATAACAGCGGTAGTTTCGTGCAACTATTTCGTACCCTTGGGCCACGAGCTTCTCACTTGCCAAACGCTCGCCAAGCTGGCCCGTGCGCTGCCTTGCCGTCGTCACCACGGCCACCCCTTCCTCCCCCACGGGATCCCTTGCATCATCATATCACAGAGACGGATAGCGTGATCTTCACTTGAACATCCTCCGCTTGAGCACTGGCTCAACCACCGTCCACACCATCGCGCAGGAGCACCGCGAGAACATGCCTCACATCTGTGTCTACAGCTTGTAGGCTTTCTTCGCTAGTCGATACGCAATATCCTGGCTCATCTCCGCCGCGTCGTCCATGTCTACGATACCTCGCACCACTAAGCCAGCGATCCAGTTAGCCCCCACCCTCCGCCACAGGTCATGTCTAGCAGGAATGGACGGGAAAGCGCGAGTGTCATCGTTGAACCCCACGGTGTTATGAAGCCCGGCGGTCTCGGTGACCTGCTGGAAGTAGCGCATCATGCCATTGGGGCTGTCATGGAACCACCACGGAGGCCCCAATTTGACGGCCGGGTAGTGCCCCGCCAAGGTCGCCAGTTCCCGCGAGTAGGTCGTTTCATCCAGGTTGAAGAGAATCAGGGTCAAGCGGGTATCGTTGCCATATCTGTTCAGTAGAGGATGCAGGTTGCGGGTGAATTCCACCTGAACGGGGATGTCGGCCCCTTTATCGCGACCAAATCGCTCAAAGACAAATTGGTTGTGATTGCGATAGGATCCGCAATGCAATTGCATCACCAGTCCATCTTCGATGCTCATGCGAGCGTTCTCCATCAGCATGTGGCCAGTGAAACGAGTGGCGTCCTCGGCGGTGCCCTGGCCTTTCAATGCTCGCTGGAAAATGGCCTCTGTTTCTCGTTCTGGAAGCTCCCCGGTATAGGCAGTCAGAGCAGCATGGTCGGTGGCCTTGGTCCCCTCGCCTATGAAGTAGGCCCGCCTGTTTTCCAGAGCCTGAATGAAAGCCCGGTAACTGCCAACCTCGATACCCGAGACCTCGCTCAGTCCCTGGATGTTCTTGCGCCATCCGCGCGTATCAATGTTCACCACAGCATCGGGCCGGAATGTGGGAATAATCCTCCCTTGCCAACCCGATTCGCGGATGGCACGGTGATGAGCTAACGTATCAGTAGCTGCGTCGGTGGTACAGAGCACCTCGATGTTGAAGCGCTGGAATAGGGCGCGGGGGCGGAACTGGGCCGTTGCTAGTTTCTCCGCAATCTGGTCGTAGATAGCCTGGCCTGTGCTCCCCGTCAGCTTCTCCTCGACGCCAAAGACTTCGTGCAGTTCGTTAGACAGCCAGATACCGCTAGGGGTTCCGCGAAAGAGATAGAAGTTCTCGGCGAAGACCTGCCAGATCTTGCGGTAATCTTGCTCCACAGGACCGCCATCAACGCGAGGAATGCCCAGCGATTCCATCGGGACTCCCTGGGAATAGAGCATGCGAAAGACGTAATGATCGGGGATAATCAACAGTTCGGTGGGCGTCCCGAAGACAGCCTCCTCATCGGAGAAGAGCCGAGGATCCACGTGCCCGTGGGGACAGACAAGAGGGAGATGGGACACCGAATCGTACAGCTCCCGTGCAATGCGCCGCTGGGCCGGATCGGGGTCAAAGTAGCGATCTGCAGGCAAGTACCACTTGGGATGGGTCATAAATCTGCCTCCATTCTTCAAAACGACACAAAGCGCTTCATGAGAAAACGCTTTCCAACCGCCGGGAAAGTAATGCAAGTCTCAGCGTTCTCCAGTCTCTGAGTTCTCCGTGTGCTCGGCGATGAAAACCAGCGTCATCGGCGATGAAAAGCAGCGTCATCGGCGATGAAAAGCAGCGTCATCGGCGGTAAGATCCAGCATCAGCGGGTTACGGGCAGACTGGAGCGGCGCTACAGACGGTCACGGTGACCCCGCCAGGAAAGCATCCAGCCACCCCTGGGACACACAGGCCACCTCGTCCTCGTCCACTTCCCCACTGACCAAGACCTTCACCTGGCACTCGATCCCTTCGCGCTCCTCAGTCGTGATCTGGTAGGTATCCGGTGACCCAGCGGCTCGCAGCAGCGTACCTTTAGGAATCAGGTAGTAAAAGTGCATCGGTTCTCCGCAAGGCAGCCGGCAAGCCTGTCGCCAGAGTTCCGGATACTCCTGGTGGGTCTTGATATCCTCCCAGCCCAGACCATACTCTTGAGCAAAGGCCTCAAACGCCTGGCTGTTAGGAAACCAACGGCGTTCCAGACCCTCTATGATGAGATAGACAGGCTTCCCCGGACCTTTCACCAGTGTCACTCTAGGCCTCGCCGTCGGAGACGGCGTTGGCGCCAGCGTTGGAGGAGCAGAAGTCTGCGTTGGCCCGGGCGTCACCGTTGGCAGAACCACCGTGGGCACAGGGGTTGGCGACGAAGGAATGAGCGTGGGCGTCACCTCTCTCTCGACGACCCGCGTGACTTCCACGGTACTCTCGATCACCTCAGGCGTTGGAGGCACGCACCCCACCAAGGCAACACTCAGAAGCACAACAACGCTCAGGAGCAGGACAAGCCTCTTCGCGCCCATCCTGCCCGTTCTGAACCTCGTACTAGCTCCGCCTATGCGAAGCTTCTCATGATCAAGTACCCCTATGGGTTCTTGCTGCATCTCGCTTAGATCCTCCCCCTAAGTAAGCCTTCAGCAGTCAGCGGTCAGCGGTCAGTCTTGTCATGAGTGACACCGGTGCTTGCACCACTGAAGTAGCCTCCATCCTGACCCGCTCTTCCCCCAAAGGCTCTGTCTCTGATAGCTGATTGCTGATTCTATCACCTCAAAGCTATCCTGTCAATCTTCAGTATCGTACCTACAGGCAATTTGTGATAAGAGAAGCCAGGGATTGAAAGCCCTGTCTGAATCTGAAAAGTGCCCGCAGGCACTGAATCCCGATGCACAGACCAGTCCCTGATGGGGCCTGTCCTGAGTCGCACCCTGAGCCCGTCGAAGGGCATGGTCGAAGGAACTTCTCAGTTTCAGCCGGTGATATTCATTCACCGAGCGGCTTATCTCAAATTGCCTGATCGCACCGCTAGGCCACACCAGTTGACGCAAAGGCATGATTACGATACAATACATCCGCTTACCACGTCAATGGAAGGAGACATGAGCAGTGGCAGGATTCGAATCTTTCTGGTCCCGCTATGGCCCAACGTTGCTTGTGGGACTGGGAGCCATAGCTATTGGAGAGTTGATTTGGCTGATCTGGATGCACCTGCGCCTCAAGCGAGCGCTGGCGGCCTACCAGTCACTGCTCATTGGGGCAGAAGGGACCAGCCTGGAGTCCCTGCTGCACACCTACGCTGCCCAGGTGAAAGAGACCGCTGCCCAGGTGGAGTATCTGGCCACAGCGAAGGTCCGCCTGGAGAAAGACCTGCTCAGTAGTCTTCAGCGAGTCGGGGTGGTACGCTACAATCCATTCGCCAACGTTGGCGGGAATCAGAGCTTCGCCATCGCTCTGACTGATGCCCTGGGGAATGGTTTCGTAATCAGCAGCCTACACCACCGCGATAGAACGAAGGTATACGGAAAGCCCTTGATAGACTGGACCTCCACCTATGCCCTATCGGACGAGGAGTCTAATGCAATCGAGATAGCTCGCAAAGGACAGGAATAGCAGCCTCTTGCAGGTTCTGGCAACCCATCTCGCTGGAGGACCCGCAGGTGCACCGCGATCGACTCGTTCCTGCAGGGCGAAGAGTAACCTGCGGGAGGATTCTGAGAATGGAAAGGAGATACCCGTTGACCGCATTGTTCGGCAAAGGTACAAAGCAAGTCGCCGGCGGCAAGATTGAGAACGTTCTGGGAGTGAACACCACCCTGACGGGACACCTGAAGTCAGACGGGAACGTGCGCATTGATGGCATCTTCGTGGGCGAGATAGAGACAGCCGGTAACGTGATCCTGGGGGAGCACGCCAAAGTCGAGGCCAATATCACCGCCAATGCAGTGCAAGTCTGGGGAGCAGTGAAGGGTAACATCACTGCCAGTAGCCGCCTGGAGATACTATCTACGGGCCGTGTTTGGGGCGACATCATGGTGGCCTCCCTGCTGATTGACGAAGGGGGCACCTTTCGAGGCCAGAGCTTGATGGGATCCAGTGAAGAGCGCTTCCTCATCGAAGGTCCCCGTGAGCCCAAGATCGAGATCGTCAAGCTCCAGGAAGAGGAAGAGCCGGAGGAGAAGCCGCAAGACGACAAGACAGACAAGAAGGAGCAGGTTGAGTAGAAGATCAGTCCCACCGGCCGCTGATGGAGAATATGCAGCAGTCACGGCTCCCGTTGTATCGGTCATCATCGTCAACTGGAACGGGTCGCGCTTCCTGGAGCGGTGTCTCTCGGCCCTCATGATCCAAACGCATCCTTCCTACCAAGTAGTCCTGGTGGACAACGGGTCCAGCGACGACTCCCTGACCCTGGTAGAACGCGACTATCCTGAAGTCGCCGTTATCCGCAACGATACCAACCTGGGGTTCGCGGCTGCCAATAACATCGCCCTGAACCGCATCCAAAGCCGGTACGTGGCGACCCTGAACAACGACACGCAGGTAGAGCCTACCTGGCTGGCCGAGCTGGCGAGGGGGATGGAGAAAGATCCCGCCATAGGAATGTGCGCCTCGAAGATGGTCTTCCTGGAAGACCAGAAGACCATCAACTCGGCCGGCATCTCTGTTGACCGGGCAGGCATTGCCTGGGATCGCCGGGGAGGAGAGCCAGACGACGACCGGTCAGAGCAGCCGGAAGAGATCTTCGGCCCCTGCGCTGGCGCGGCCATCTACCGGCGTAAGATGCTGGAGGAGATCAGTTTTTTTGACGAGGACTTCTTCGCATACATGGAAGACGTAGACCTGGCCTGGCGGGCACAATTGGCCGGATGGCGCTGTCTCTATGTGCCAACGGCCCTCGTTTATCACGCGCACTCCGCGACTGCGGGAGAGGGCTCGCCCTTCAAGAACCGGCTGAAGGGGCGTAACACGCTCTGGACAATCGCCAAGAATTACCCCTGGCCGCACTGGCTCTGCTATCTTCCAGCGATCCTGTTCTATGACTTGGCCGCCGTAGCGTATACACTAGTAGTGCGGCGAGACGTCAATCCCCTACGGGGCCGATTGGAAGCCCTAAGAGGGTTACGCTCTCTCATGCTCAAGCGACGGGCAGTCCAGGCCTTGCGGGTGGTTCCGTCGCGCGTGATGCTCTCCCGCCTGGAGCCCATCGAGAGTCCGCTTCGGGTACTCAGACGGTACCGACACCTCAGGGAAATGGGGGTAGGCAGAGAGTAAAGAGAGACGGGGGTCAGGAGACGCACCCACTAGACTTCGACACGATAGACTTCCGAAATCTTCCTTCAGTTTATGTCCAGCGATAAGTATGGTATAATCTTGGCGCGATTGGGCTTGCAGGGGGAACAACGGGGAGCATAAGGGGAGCTATGGGTACACACTTGCGGGAGCTTCTCGCATATCGTGAGTTGCTAATCAATCTGGTAATTAGAAACCTGAAACTGCGCTACAAGAACTCAGCGCTAGGTTTCTTCTGGTCCTTACTCAACCCCCTGTTGATGATGGCAGTCTTCACCATGGTCTTCTCCTTCATGATGCCCAACACGCGGATCAGTCGCTTCCCGGTCTTTGCGCTGTGCGGGATCCTTCCCTGGAACTTCTTCACCGCCGCCCTCTCTCAATCGGTCAGCAGCATAGTAGGTAATTCTCACCTGATCAAGAAGGTCTACTTTCCAAGAGAGGTTTTGCCCATCTCTGTCGTTATGTCGAGCTTGGTCAATTTCCTCCTAGCGCTCCTGGTCCTCTTCCCCATGCTGGTTACGTTCGGGATCGGTGTGACGAAGTGGGCTGTTTTCCTGCCCATCGTCATTCTGGCCCAGTTCCTTTTCGCTCTGGGTCTGGCCCTAATGCTTGCAACCATGAACGTCTTCTACCGGGACACCAGCATAATCATGGACGTGATCCTGCAAGCCTGGTTCTTCCTCACACCAATCATCTATCCCATTGAAATCTTACCCGCCAGCCGCCAAATCCTGGGGCTAACGTTGCCAATTCGCCGACTAATGTATATCCTGAACCCCATGGCCTCTATCATCGCCTCCTATCGCACGGTTCTCTACGGCTCGGTCAGCGGCGCACCTCCCGGACCACCGGCCTGGGACTTCTTCTCTCGAACCATAGTCACCTCTCTGGTGTTCCTTATCCTGGGGTACCTGGTATTCATCCACTACAGCCACAGGTTCGGAGAAGAGATCTGATGACCAAGACCATAATCTTTCACGAAGTGTCGAAGAGATTCGTATTACACAGAGGTCGCTCCCGGTCCTTTCAAGATCTGCTACTGCAACCGTTCACGAAGAGAGCAAATGCACCGCTCGAGAAGGAGCCCTTCTGGGCTCTTCGCAATGTGAGCTTCACAGTAGCCCCTGGCGAGACCCTCGGCATCGTGGGGGAGAACGGGGCGGGCAAGAGCACGATCCTCAAGTTAATCTCTCGAATCCTGGAGCCTCAGTCGGGATACGTCAAGACCTTTGGACGGGTAGCGAGTCTTTTGGAACTTGGCGCAGGCTTTCATCCCGATTTGACCGGCCGCGAGAACGTCTACCTCTACGGCTCCATACTGGGGGTAAGCCGGAGACAGATGCACGCGCGTTTCGATGAAATCGTTGACTTCGCCGAGATTGATCGTTTCATCGACGTTCCCCTGAAGCATTATTCCTCTGGCATGCAGGTACGCATGGGGTTCGCGGTCGCCACGAGCTTGGACCCGGACATTCTCCTGCTCGATGAAGTCTTGGCCGTGGGGGACGAAGCCTTCCAGAAGAAATGTCTTCACAGGATATCGAACTTCCAGCGCGATGGGAAGACGATCGTCTTCATATCCCACGCCCTGGATACCGTAAAGAGGCTCTGTACCCGGGCTCTGTGGCTCGAGGACGGATACTTGGTCGCCGATGGCACCAGTCAAGGGGTAGTGGAACGTTATCGTGGCCGGACCTGGGAGCGAGAGGCAGAGCGATTAGTGGAAGAGCAAGACGTCCCCTCGGATAGCGCTACCAGGGCAGGCACAGAGCCGGATGCTACGACCAAACAGCTCAGACAGACCGATGCCAAGAGCCGCTGGGGATCGGGTGAGATCACCATCAGCGATGTTTCCCTCCATGATTCAAACGGCCAACCGAGATACATGCTGCAGACCGGGGAGCCATTGACTGTCAAGATCAAATACCGGCAGCATACTGCCGTGCCCGACCCGGTGGTCGGTATCGCCATCTATCGGGCCGACGGACTGTGGTGCTACGGGACCAACACCGGCATAGAGGGTATCTCTATAGGAAACCTGCCTCCCGAGGGAGAGATAACGATCCAGTTCCCTCAATTGGATCTACTGGAGGGTGACTATTCCCTGGATGTGGCCGTGCACGACGAGGATGGCCGGGCTTATGATTACTTCTGCTCATGCTCTAGCTTCGTGATCCGTTCCCATGTCAAGGAAGATGGAGTG
>JAKLPW010000269.1 GCA_022013675.1 Anaerolineae bacterium
CCTGGCGACACCGATAGCGCCTATGGCATCCAGTTTGTCGGCGTCGTAAAGTATCTGCGCTTCGAGACTCTGGGGAACCGCGTCGGCGCGGTAGCGATGTGTGGCGATGGCCTCGGCTACAGCGATCACCAGTTCCTCCGGATGACCCGCCAGGATAGTTCTGGCTCGCTTTGCTCCGGCCTGAGCGTGACAGATCCCGCTGCGACGCTTTTCCTCTCGTGCCACATCGTGGAGCAACGCAGCGGTGCGCAGTATTAGCATTTCCGCTCCCTCGGCCGCACCGATCCGCTCAGCCATCCGTAGCACCCGCCGCACATGCTCGAAATCGTGGGATGCGTCGTTATCCTGGTAGTGTGAGCGAGCCTCCTCGATGGTAATCAACCTATGCCTCTCCTCCTCAGCCCACCAGCAACTGACTGGGATCTCGCTTTGACACCCAGTAGCAGATACATCCCAACAAGGCCGCACTTCCCAGCGCCAGAACCCCGATCTTCCAGGTGGCGTCCATCCAGAACGGAAGGGGGAAGAGCTGGATCAGAGTATCGGTCACGTGGAAAGTCCACGTCCCGTCTTGGAAGAACATGCGGTGGAATTGCGTGAAGAACCAGTCGAAACTCACCAGCGCCGTGGCTCCAACGATCAGTGCCAACCCCCAGAGATACGAACAACCGAGAACAACGCTTCGAAGCGCCGCCTCTCTGTCCTTCCCTGCACCAACCATCCAGATGAGGGCCACACCAAGAACCACAATCGCGATCTTTTCTGCCAGGAACACGCCATTCATGACAGTCTTGACATCCACCAGGTGCTGTACTTCCCGCTGGTTGTATACCGGCCCTCTGGAGTACTCCAACTGGCGCAAGTGGTCGGTATCCTCTGACGAGCGCAGATAGTGCAATGTGGCTTCGGCCAAGCGAAGTCTCTCGTCCGGCGGGTACAACTCCGACGAAGGAAACTCCTGCAGCCCGTACTCATGTCGAAGGTAGGCATTGCTGGCGATGATGTCCACGCTGACCAGGACGAGAGTCAGAGGCAAGCAAATCGCCACCAGCATCCTAGCCACCGTCATCGTGCTTCGCTTGAGGGACATCTGCTAACTCCTCTCCTCACCAAGCTGCCAATAGCGTTCAGCATAACCGCCGCCAGTTCCGAGAGAAGAGAAGAACTCGATGGTTCTCCTTCTCATCTCAGTTGGCCCTCCAAACAGGGGATCAAGTTGGGAAGTATACCGAGAAATGGCGGCGATCTTGGCCTCCATGTCTTCCGAAGACAACAGTTCCAGCTTCGAGGACCAATTACAGCCCGGCGCATCGCACAAGGCGCCTTCTAGCTCCCCCGCCGCCGCCGAGTATGGATAGTCCTCGAAAAAGCACACCTCGTATCCATCTCGGCGCAGGATGCAGGCAGCCTGACGCACGATTTGGTGGTCGACGTGATGTCCAATGCCAAGAGGAGCGTACAGTGTGGTCCCACCTGCCAAGGGAAGAGTGGGACCCAGATCCCTTGCAAGGGCTCGTCCGTAATCCAGCTCAGCCGGGTGGACGTCGCCGAAAATGTCATCGCGCATAGGATACAGCCATCCCCCTCCATCCGGGGCGCTTCGATAGATGCAATCCATGTGTTCCAGATGTCTGTATTCCGCTCCCAGGAAGGCCAGAGCACGCTGATCCTCCATGCGACGCCCCTCCATGGGGTTCGTGCCCAGATTCCAGGCATGATATAGGTACGTAGCAAAAACCGATAGCTCGGGGCAGCTCGGTGATCCTGCGAAAACGGTAATGACCAGTACAGGCTCCCCGGCCTCTGTCTGTCGGTGTATGAGTCCTCCGCAAGAGAGCACCGCATCATCCAGATGGGGCACTAGATAGATGTGGCGGTAGGATAAAGTGCGCATGATGGTGGCTCCTGATGAAATATTGGAAGCAATGTTTATTGGAAGCAATGTTGTCCATCCCGGAAGTTTGCGATAACCCCAGCGGTTGTGAAACGCGGCCAAGTGCCGCGTGGCGAGGCGCCGCGTGGCAAGGCGCTGTGTCGCAAGGCGACTTGCTGCAAAGCAGTCATCCTGCTAGATGGCCGTAAGTATAGCACCCGCGGGGAGAAATGACAAAGCAGGGGCTCGGTCAGGAGACCATCGCCCATCGGGGGCGGAAGCAGGGGCTCGGTCAGGAGACCATCGCCCATCAGGGGCGGAAGCCGGGATTTGGCAATCCCTGACGAGCGTACAACTGGGCGCAGCGCACCCTGGCTGTATTTCTAGACGCAAAATTAACGCAACTATGGTTGCAAAATCCATAGAGGTATGTTATAATGACATAAAGCATCTAAGATGAGATGCTCGCCCGTGGTCAGCGCCCCCATCGGGCTTTGTCGGCCAGGCTCGTTTGTAGTAATGAGGACGGAACGCGGGGCACGAGGTTGACCAGTGTGCGTTCCGGGCCTCGCAAAGAAGGAGGAATATGATGTATGACATGCTAAGACGAAGACTTCGGGGCGTAAGCAGCCCCCTACTGCGCACTTCAAGGTACGTTTTGCTGGCCCTGGCCCTGTTAGCGGTCGCCGTTGTTCCCGTGGCTGCCGAGAGCATGTGGCGGGGGGAGTACTATGACAATCGGAATCTGAGTGGCGCGCCCGTACTGGTCCGTACCGACGAACACCTCGACTTCAATTGGTATCGAGGCTCACCAGGCGCCGGTATCCCGAGCGACGAGTTTTCCGCGCGCTGGACTGCCCTTCCCTATTTCGACGCGGGTGACTATCGCTTCATCGTTACTTGTGATGATGGGGCCCGCCTGTGGGTCGATGAGCAGTCGCTTATCGATCAGTGGCGTGACCAAGGCACTACGACCTACTCGGCCATTAAGCACCTGGCGGCGGGATACCACAGCATTCGCATGGAGTACTACGAGGCCCGATTCGATGCTGTGGTCAAGTTGAGCTGGGAGAACACAACAGCACCCCCTTCCTACACCAACTGGAAGGGCGAGTACTTCAACAACACCTGGCTGGGTGGGTCGCCGGTTATGACCAGAGACGATGCCGCGATAAACTTCAACTGGGGCTACGGGTCGCCGGGTGGAGGCGTAACTGCCGACAACTTCTCCGTCCGATGGACCAAGAACGAGTATTTCGCTTCCAACGCAACCTACGGCTTCACCATCAAGACGGATGACGGCATGCGGGTCTGGGTAGATGGTATCCCGGTAATCAATGCCTGGTATGATCAAGCTCCGACCACGCACACGGGAAGCATCTATCTGAACCAAGGAACCCATGAGGTCAAGGTGGAGTACTACGAAAAAACCGGCGTAGCAGTGGCGCAGGTCAGCTATCAGCCGGGAGGAGTCACCCCAGGCGTGGAAGTCATCGTAGATGACCTGGACTCCAACTTCATCTGGGGAGGACCCGCCAGTAGCTGGTATCGGCGGGCTCTAGGATACCGGAGCCACATGTGTTGGACCTGGAATGGTACGTACAACCTCTTCAACTGGGGTAAGTGGATTCCGACGCTTCCCGCCGCTGGCAACTACGAGGTGTACGCATACATTCCCAGCCGCTACGCCGGGACCAGCAGCGCCCGCTATCGTATCTTCCACAATGGGCAGAGACACGACAAGGTAGTGAACCAAACCAGCTACTTCAACCAGTGGGTGAGCCTGGGAACCTACTACTTCAGCGCTGCCGGTGGCGAGTACGTCTACCTGGGCGATAACACCGGGGAGGCCTATGCATCCCGCTTCGTGGGCTACGATGCCATCAAATTTGTCAGCCGCGACGGTGTGCCGCCTCCTCCTGGACCCACGCCAGTGCCGCCGCCAGCACCTACTCCCACCCCACCTGCTGCGCCTTGCGCTATCATGCCGGTGGCAGGATTCGGACGCGTCTGGAATGACAACGCCACCGTAAGCACCAAATTGGGGTGCCCGACCGAGGCTGAGAAAGGCGTCTGGGCCGCAGAAGAGGTCTTCATCGGGGGCTACATGTTCTGGCGCTCCGATCTAGACCATATCTACGTGTTGTACAGTGATGGCACCTGGCAGAACTTCGCGGATCCGTGGCACGAAGGTGACCCGGTTTCGGATCCTGCCATAGTACCTCCTCCCGGCTACTATCAGCCGGTGCGCGGGTTCGGCAAGATTTGGCGTGATAACGCAACGGTGATGTCCAAGCTGAGCTGGGCTAGTACCGAGGAACGCAGCCTTTACGCCTCCGTGGAGGCCTTCGACGGTGGCACCATGCTCTGGAGCAACGTCCTGGGCATCTTCGTGCTCTACAACGACGGCACCTGGGCTCTCTACCATTAGTACGCCCGCACCATACACAATCCGTTCGCAATCAAAGAAGCCACTCTCCGTGCTGGCGAGTGGCTTCTTGCATCCCTTTCACATGACTCGTCCGAAAAAAGCACTCCTCACCGCCGAGAACGCTGGGAGCGCAGAGAAAACCTAGTAAAACGTCATAAGATCTCTGCATCCGCTGCGGCCTTTGCGTGCTCTGCGGTGGGTCCGCCTCTCTTCAGCACAGTCTTAGTCTTTCACATGCATTCCACGATCGAAGAAAAGCTGAGAGCTGATTGCTGCCTGCTAACGGCTGACTGCTCTCCCAACTCAGCGATGATGCCCCTCCGGTTTCATGACTAGCGGTAGCAAGACCCGATGGACCCCCAATGTTGGAGAGGGGCTAGGCGTGGGCTCGGGCGTCTCGGTGGGTGTTGGAGTGATCGTGGAAGTTGGCGATGCCGTGGCAGTAGCAGTGTAAGTCGGAGTAACGGTGGGCGTCCAGGTAGCCGTAGGAATCGGCGTGTTTGTATAGGTAGGCATAAGTGTTGGAGTTGGGTATTCCCCGGGCCGGATATACCAATACCAGAGTTGAGCAGAGCTGTTGGGATCGCCCTCCCACGAATACAACTCCCGATAACCGGTATCGCTTTCATCAGCTATTAGCAGCAGAACCACGGTCGTCAGTTCCTCGCCACCAGGCATATCCGCCAATTCCTGGATGATGTCCTTCATCTCAGGAGAGCTCTGTTGCTGCGATCCTCCGGTCCAGGGTCCGGTCATGAGCCATTCAACGGACGCTGATGTCCGTGGCCTATCGGGAACCCAGGTCTGATTGCCGGCAAAATTAGGCGGGTTCGCAGTGCGGTGCCCGTATAACGTCACATGGACGTCGGGCTCGTCCGCCATATTTACTCCTTCTTCGTGGTATGCGGTCATACGCAGCTCCGCACGAGTGATAGTGCTGCCACGAGGGATATGCATATATGGAAACCGAACGCCACCATCGTGCCGCCGCGAGAAGGCTGGTTCGAAACCGACACGAATCCAATTCGCTGAATTCATGTTGTTGCCAGGGTCAGATACGTAGGTGTCATCATGATACGTGACAATGCGACGCATGCCTGAGTATTGGGGCGTGCCGCTGATACCTCGCACGCGCACGGCATTGACGACCGGCTCTCCGACTTTGGCCACGAACTCGATGTCCAGCGTGTCATTTTCGTCACTGAGGATAACGGGGAAGATTCGATCGTAGGCCGTTAAGGGGCCCGCCGTGGCATACAAGTCCAGGTCCGAAACCACCGTCTGGCCCTCGATGACAACGTCGAAGCTGCGCTGTCCCGCCGCTGTGGCAGTCAGCTCCGCGAAGCGCAGCTCAACCTCAAACTCCCCAGCGAAGATCCCGTCAGAAACCCAGAAGCGATACGCCGACAACCCTGCGCGCTGCGTCTGGTAGATCACGTCATCGGTTGTGTTCCCAATGGGTGCTGTACTCGAGACGGCAGCCCCACCCACGTAGCCCATGTAGCGGGTCGTGTACTGGCGGTCGCGCTGCCAGAGATTACCCGACTGGTCTGTCCTGTCCCCGGTCTCCTCGCCACAATTCACCCGAAAGTCGTAGTAAACGGTGTATTCCCGGTCGGACCAATACTCGACGCCATCTATTCTCGCCCAGGCCTTGAACTTGATGTATTGCGAACCAAGGGGAGCGGGAATGCTGCCATAGAAGTAGCCTGGACTTCCCCCTTGAATGTCAGTCTGGTACCCATAGTTGTTGTCCCAAGCATGGGAAATGGTGTCCCAGCGGATCGCGGTCTGGTTGACGGTGGTTCCTGCGCTGATCTCCCAGGTGAGGGGAACCATTGCGCCCGGGGCTGATAGGATGGGATACGAGATGGCCGCTACAGGGCTGGCGGCAGTTACGCCTGGGCCGGCGGCCAGCGCCGGGGGCATTACCGATAGCATCAGCAAGGGGAGCAGTAGTACTCTGGACAGCAGCATGGAGGTCACGGAACGGGTGGAGCGTTCTTTCCTGGTCTTTGTCATTGCAGAATATACTCCTTCTCAGGCTTAGGTGCAACGCACCTCGGAGATGCGGCGCATCTCGGAGATGCGTTGCACTTGATTAGTCCCTGTACGTAAGACTCCCAACAGCGTTCAAAGTCACGCAGGCTGACATCAAGAATCAACCATGTACATTTGAGATTATAACACCTTCTGATTTCCCTCGCAAGGCCAAAAGTGCACCCTGTCGGGTGAGCGTCCCCCAACCGAGCCTCTCAGGGCGGCGGTCAGGAGACCTTGCCCATCATGGAGTCCCCAGCGATCTTACCCCTCATGGAGCCCCCAGCGATCTTGTCCATCATGGAGCCTCCAGTGACATTCACCTATCTGAGCGCTCTCATTCTTCTTCCAGCTTGCTGGCGATGAAGTTACCAAGCCGTTCCTTGAATACCTGGCGGCTGAACTGTTCCGCGTGCTGGCAGAGGATGGCAGAGTCGTAGCCTCGCTCGTCGAAGTCACGTACGGCTTCCGCCAGGGATTCGGGAGTCTGGGCATGGAAGAACTCGCCGGTGACGCCTTCAATAATCGTTTCCGTGGCCCCTCCCGCTGCGTAAGCAATGACCGGCCGGCCAGCAGCCATGGCCTCCAAGGGAGTGAGGCCAAAATCCTCCTCTCCGGGAAAGATCAGTGCCCGGCAGCCAGATAGGTAATCCTTCATCTCAGAATCATCGACTCGGCCCAGGAAGCGGATATTGGGCCCGGCCATGGCTTGCAGGGCCGAGGCGTCACGTCCTCCTCCGATGATATACAGAGGCAGTCCCAATTCGTTGAAGGCATGCACAGCCAGATCGACGCGCTTGTAGGGGACCAGGCGAGACACGATCAAGAAGTAATCGCCGTGCTCCTCCGTGGGGCTGAAGGCGTTGGTGTTCACCGGTGGGTAGATGATGTCCGCATCGCGGCGGTAATGCTGGGCAATCCTTTGCTGCACCACTTCTGAGATGGCCACGAAGTGATCCACCCGGTCCGCCGCCGCACGGTCCCACAGACGGAACGCGGTCAGGAAGGGGGGCAAGAACCAGCGCGCCACCCGGCCAATGCCTTCCCGTTCCACGTAGGCGTGGTAGCTCCAAAGGAACCGAGCGGGAGTCAGGCAGTAGCAGATGTGCAGCGTCTCGGGCGGGGTCACGACGCCATGGGCGAAGGCGCTGGGCATACTGAGCACTACATCGTATTCGCTGAGATCGAACCCCTCGAAGGCCAGCGGATAGAGGGGCAGGAACAATTGGTGCCTGCGCTTTATCAGGGGCAGCCTATTCAGAGGTGAGACGCGGATGTCCCAGGAGCGATATGCCTGGGGCAACGCTTCGGGCCAATGAATGGAAGTGAAGATAGGAGCGTCGGGATACATCTCGTGCAACACTTCCAGTACCCGCTCCGCCCCTCCGTATTGGTTGAGCCACGAGACTACGATAGCGAGTTTCACAGGTTGCTCCCCATTCGTGATACCTACTTTCCTATGCAGAAACTGCTAAAGATCACTTCCAGCAGATCCTCGCTGGCCGTCTCCCCGGTGATCTCCCCCAGGGCATTGATGGCTGCCTGGAGATCGATGGCCACGAAATCCTCGGACATGTTCTGGTCTTGAGCGCGCTGCGCATCACATAGAGACTGCAACGCGCGCTTCAAGGCGTCCTCGTGGCGGGCATTGCTAACCAGAGGCAAACCAGCACTTGCCACCTCTCCCCCAAAGATCAGATCCACCAGGGCTTGCTCCAGATCGGGCAAGCCCTCGCCGGTCAGCGCCGATACATGCGCTCTGCGGCGCTTGGGCAACAGTGCGATCTCCCCGCACTGCGGCAGATCCAACTTGTTGACCACCAGTAGAGTGACCTTGTCTCCGATCAAGGCCGCGATCTCTTCATCTGCCGGCGTGCTGGCCAGGCTGCCATCCACCACCATGAGCACCAGATCCGCTTGCTCCAGAGCCTGCCGGCTGCGTTCGATGCTCAATCTCTCGATGAGGTCATCGCTGCTGACGATTCCCGCCGTATCTATCAGTACCAGGGGAATGCCCTGTAAATTGATCGTCTCCTCCAGGGTGTCCCGCGTCGTCCCGGGAATGGGGGTAACAATAGCCCGGCTGGTGCGCAGAAGTGCATTTAGCAGACTGGACTTCCCCACATTGGGCCTGCCGATGATGGCCGTGCGCACTCCATGGCGGTAGATCATGCCCCGATTGGCCTGGCTCAGAAGTTGCTCTAGCCGCTCGCGCCCTTTCTGAATTGCAGGCCCGACCTCGTAGGGAGGAATCTCATCCTCCGGGAAATCAATGGAAGCCTCCAGATGAGCAAGGGCTGGGATCAACTCCTCACGTATCGCCCGAATATGCTGCGATAGCCCGCCGCCCAGTTGCCCCATTGCCACCCGCAGCCCAGTCTCGGTCTTCGCACGCACGATATCCAGGACAGCCTCTGCCTGGGCCAGGTCAATACGCCCATTCAGGAAAGCCCGCAAGGTGAACTCGCCTTCGTGTGCCAGGCGCGCTCCCTGACGCAGGCATATCTCCAGAATGTGCCGCAGGGGCACGACCCCTCCGTGGCAGTTGATCTCTCCCACGTCCTGACGGGTGTAAGTCTGCGGCGCAGGCATATACGAGGCCAGCACCTCATCTACTGTCTCTCCCGTATCCGGGTCCACGAGATGGCCGTAGTGCAGGCGATTGGGTGACATACCAAAGGGCCTCTCACCAGAGGCAGGTATTCTCCCTTTCACGAAGATGCCGCTGAGGATAGACACCGTCTCTGATCCACTCAGACGAACGATGCCGATGCCCCCTTCCCCGATAGGCGTCGATATGGCGACGATAGTATCATCCAGGCTGTAGCGCATTTTGATTCATAACCTCTATCACGAATCCCACGAATAGACGAATGACACAAATCGCGTTAGAACTGATAAATAGAAGGGTATTCGTAGGATTCGGATATTAGTGCCATTCGTGATTGTAGTGGGCACCAACATACCCTAAAGCACTTTCCCCGTTGAGCAGACTTCCGGAGTTTTGGCGCCAGTACGAAGCGCAGCGGCCACGAAACTCGCGATACCCATCACTCGCACGGCACGCACACCAGGCAAACTTCGGAAGTCTTGGCTTACCCCTCCGTTGTCTCACTCGCCTCGCTCGGCTCCAGCTTCTTGCAGCGCTTCTCGAAGACCCTTCTCGTCAGCATGATGCGCCGCCCACACCCCAGACAGACCAGGCCGATGTCGGCCCCGATGCGCACCACACTCCAACGATAGCTCCCGCAAGGATGAGACTTGCGCAAAGTAGCGATATCGTCCACGTGTACATCCAATGGCATTCCTGCTTCTCCTCACTCATTGGTGCCTCCAGTCTACCTCATTTTGGTCAGAGTGGCAAGAGAGACACGCACCAATCGCAGGGCTTCTCACTCTCCGGCCACCGCTGGCATTTCACTGCCGTGAGCATGGAGATTCGCAAGAAAATGGCGAATTCGGCATTGACAAATCAGCGAAGATATGGTAGAATAGGGGTGTGCAAACGTGTGCGCAAGGATGGAGGACCAGAATGGCGGTCTCGATCAAGGACATCGCCAAGGTGGCAGGCGTTGCACCCTCCACCGTCTCGCGCGCTCTCAGTGATCATCCCCGCATTAGCCGAGAGACAAGGGAGCGCGTTCGCCGCATAGCGAGAGAGATGGAGTACACACCCAGTCTGCTGGCCCGCAGTCTGGTGAAGCAAGACACAGCGACCATCGGCGTAGTGATCACTTCTGTGTCAGACCCTTTCCTGACCAACGTGGTGACTGGCATTGAAGAGGTAGCCCAGGAACAAGGGTACTCGGTCCTTCTCAGCAGTTCCTATCTAGACGCCAAGCGAGAGTTAGAAGTCGTCAGTTCGTTTCACGGGCGGCGCACCCGAGGTATCATCGTGATCGGCTCACAGATTGACACTGGCTATCTCCATATGCGCGACCGCTTTCCTTTGCCCATCGTGCTGACCAACTGTCCGATCTACCCTTATTCCGTTTCTACCGACAACCCGGCCAGTGCTCGACAAGCCGTCGAGCATCTGATTCAACTCGGGCATAGGCGGATCGCTTATATCGCCAACCGGCGCAGCTACCGCAGCAACCTGGACCGTCTGACGAGCTACCATCAGGTACTGGAAGCGCAGAGGATTCCTGTGGACGAGGATCTGATCATAGAAGGTGATGGAACTCTAGGGGGCGGAAACGCAGCGGTCGAGGCTCTACGGTCCCGCACCCGGCCACCGACAGCGGTATTCTGTTTCAACGACATGACCGCTATCGGCGTGCTCAGTGCCCTGCGGCAGGCCGAGACTCGGGTGCCGGAGGAGATGTCGGTCGTGGGCTTTGACGACGTGGAGTTCGCTGCTTATTGTCATCCCCCTCTCACTACCGTTCGACAACCCACCGATCTGATGGGCCAACGTCTGATGCGCATGCTATTGGCGCTTATTCGAGGTCAGGAGGATGTGGAACCTGAGGTCTTGCCAGGCGAACTGGTCATTCGTGAGAGCACGGGGGATCCTCCACTTCCTGCCTAATGTAGTAGAATGCTCCGCCTCTGCCTCTATACCGCGGGGCAAAAACCGGGAAGAGTTTGAGGAAATGGCAAGAGACACATGAGAGGCTGAGATAAGGAGGTGATGCTATCGAGCGAAAACGATGAGGCGTTTGCCTCGAACGCACTTCGTACAAACGGACCGGCAAGAATCATCCAAGAAAGAAGGAGGAAGAAATGTCGTATCGAAAGATGGGTTGGGCAGTTGTCACGCTCCTGGTCGTGGCCTCTCTGGTGGCATCCTGCGCACCACAGATCGTCAAGGAGACCGTGATCGTCGAGAAAGAGGTCGAGAAGATCGTCAAAGAGACCGTGGTCGTCGAGAAAGAGGTCGAGAAGATCGTCAAGGAGACCGTGGAGGTGCCTGTTGGCGGCCAACTGATCCACATCGTCGCTCGCACCAAGGCCAGCCCACCCTACGAGGATGGGCGCGGCAACAACCTGGTATCCGCAGTCGGGGCCGCCAACGCCGCGCTGGCAGCGATGGGCGACGACCGCCGCATTGAACTGGAGCTCATCCAGGACGACGCGGACTGGGGTGACTACAAGACTGAGTTCGAGTTGGCCTCCGAAGCAGGCCAAGCTTCAGACATCGTTTGCTCTGGTCACGAGCACATCGGCGACTGGGCCACAGCCGGATATCTCGTTGACATCACCGATATGATCGGCAGCTATCCCGAATTCGACGACGTGATCGAGAGCCTGTGGACCTCGACCGAACTAGGGGGCAAGATATGGGGTATCCCGCAGGACGCTGAGGCGCGCCCAATGTACTACAGCAAGCCACTTCTGCGCGAACTCGGCTGGTCGGACCAGGACATCGAGAGTCTGGACGAGCGCGTCGCCAGTGGTGAGTTCACCTGGCAGGACATGCTCGACACGGCTGCTGAAGCAGTCGAGAAGGGCATCGTCGAACCGGGTGACGGCTGGTGGCATCGCCCCTCCAACGGGCCCGACTTCCTGTATTACTACTACGGCGCTGGGGGCAAGATTCAAGAGGAGGGCGCTGACGCCCTGATCTTTGACACAACCACCGCCCAGAAGGTATACGAGATGCTGTATGACGCCGCGCAAGTGCGCAACATCATCCGACCAAACAAGCTGGATGGCGACTGGGACTACCATAAGGAGTACACCAGCAAGTTCGACAAAGTCCTCTTTGTGTTCGAGGGCACGTGGCGCTGGGCTAGCTGGCACACCGGCTACCTCCAGGACGTCGGTGGAGAGGACTACCTGTTCGAGAACGTGGGCTTTGCCCCAATTCCGGCCAACGAAGAGGGTACTGGTGATCCCATCACGTTAACTCACCCACTGGTGTATATGATCAGCTCGCAGTCCGAACATCCAGACCTGGCGCTGCTGTTGATCTCTAAGGCAACGGTCAAGGAGCTCAACACCGACTATGCCGTCGCCAGCGGTCACCTGGGCGTGCTCAAATCTCAGTCGAGCTACCCGCCCTACACCACTGCCAAGTTCTTGAGCGCGACGCTGCCGTTGCTCGAGTACACCACCTTCCTGCCCAACAGCCCTTACTGGAGCGCCTACTCAGAGGCCTACTACCTCGGCATTCAGGCCGTGGAGTCCGGCGATCTTACACCTGAGGAAGCGGTAGAAGTCGTCGTAGAGCGCCTCC
Organism: Anaerolineae bacterium; assembly: GCA_022013675.1. GTDB lineage: Bacteria > Chloroflexota > Anaerolineae > JAKLPW01 > JAKLPW01 > JAKLPW01. The sequence continues at coordinate 12,529 of JAKLPW010000269.1, forward strand.
AGAACGAGCTTGGTGACAACGTGGTCATTCGCTAACCCTCGGCAAACGTAGTGGGGACGAGTCTGCGACTCGTCCCCACTACCCCCATCGTGTCTAGCTCTGATGAAAGAAAGGAAGGCTTCCAATGGCCGTGACCAGTAAGGAAGTCGGGGAGGGCCGGGCACCATCACGCTGGGTGCAGATCAAGGCCACAGTGGGTGCCTGGGGTTTCATGAGCCCTGCTATCATTCTCGTGCTCGTGTTCTTCTTCATCCCCGCGATCCTGCTCTTAGTCCTCAGCCTGACCGACCTGGCCAGTCACAATTTCAGCGATCCCTGGACCTTCATCGGCCTGGCGAACTACCGCAGGCTGTTCAATGATAAGTTCTTTCCCAAAATCCTGGGCAACACCTTTCGCTACGTCTTCCTCACATTGGTGTTCTTCAACGTGGGACTGGCGTTGGTGCTGGCCTTGCTGACCTCCCATATTGGCCGTCGGGCGAGTTTCGTCTTCCGCTTGCTGTGGCTGCTACCGCGTATCACGCCCTCGGTGGTCTACATTGTGATGTGGCGGCGCATCGCCCAAACGCCCCCGTATGGCATCATCAACTGGTTCTTGGCGATGTTCGGTGTCGAACGCCAACCCTATTGGCTCAATGAGCTGCCGTGGCTGTTCGTCGTTTTGGTGAACGGCTTCGTTGGCGCCTCTTTCGGCATGGTCATCTTCACCTCGGCCATCGAATCAATTTCCAAAGATCTCTTTACCGCAGCGAAAGTGGATGGCGCATCGGCCTGGCAGATCATCCGCGATATCACCCTCCCACTGCTCAGGTGGCCGCTGCTATTCGTAACCAGCTACCAGACCCTCTCGCTGCTTGTCTCTTTCGAGTACATCCTGCTGCTGACTGGGGGCGGGCCGGGGCTGTTCAAGACAGAGGTATGGTCTCTCACAGCGTACAATCGTGCCCTGAAGACCTACTTCGGCAGCCATGCCTGGGGATACGGCGCAGCCTGGGGATTTATCCTGGTGCTCGTCGGCATCGTGATGTCCGTTATCTACCTGCGCGTGTTCCAATTCAACGAACTGATGCAGGAACCTAAGATCGACGTATTGTAGGAGGGAGGCAACGTGGCTACGACAGTTTGTGAGACCGATCGAGAACATGGTGCGCGGCGCTTCTTCGGCCAAGCTATTCCCTACCTTGTCCTGATCATTAGCGTCTTGCCCATCGTGGTCGGCTATGCGTGGGTGATCATCGCTACCTTCTCGCATCGCACTGAGGGCCTGCTGCCGGTAGACAGCAAAGGCAACATTGGTGGGCTTACGCTGCAGAACTGGACTTTCCTGAGGGACGCTAAGATCTGGCGAGTGACCCTGAACACTCTCGGGGTGGCAGTGGCGATGGTCGTCGGGGTTGGGTTCGTCTCATCGCTGGCCGGCTATGCGCTGTCGCGCATGAACTTTACCGGACGCAAGGGTTTCCTCGGGCTAACGATGGTCCTGCACGCTTTCCGCCCCGAGATGCTGCTCATTGCCATCTTCCACGTGCTGCTGTTCATCGGAGGTATTCCGGTGATCGGTAAGCTTTTCGGCTTCAACACCGTCGGCGGGGTGGCACTGGTGATGGTCAGCCTCGAGCTGCCGCTCGGCGTGTGGCTAATGAAGGGCTTCTTCGACAACGTCACCTGGGATATGGAGCGATCTGCGCTGATTGACGGGGCCTCTCGCTTCCGCGTGTGGTGGGAGATCATCCTGCCCCTGATCAAGCCCGGCATCGCCGCGTTGGCCACTTTCAACTTCATCAGTGGCTGGAACGCCTTCTTGATCCCGTACACCTTCACGATTGGCGCGAAGGTATCCAATCTGCCGGTCTACCTGAACCGGTTTTCGGAGGACACCTCGATGGTCTCCTGGAACCAGGTCGCCGCTGTGGGCCTTTTCAGCCTCATCCCCGTGATGATCTTCTTCATTTTTACCCAAGAGGCACTGCTCAATATCTACGGCGGCGGGACCAAGGGTGGCGTCTAATAGCAGCGGTACGGCCTGACTGTTTTTTGATCAGATAAGGAGCGAGCTATGAGAGTTGAACTTGAGAATCTCAGCAAGCGGTGGGGCAACGCAGTAGGGACCGACTCTATCAATCTGGATATTCACGACGGCGAGTTCGTTGTCTTCCTGGGGCCCTCTGGCTGTGGGAAAACCACCACACTGCTGATGATAGCCGGCATCTACAAACCTACCGAGGGCTTCATTCGTTTCGACGATCGAATCGTCAACCACGTAGCGCCCAAAGATCGCAACGTCGGCATGGTCTTCCAGAGCTACGCCCTCTACCCCCACATGACCGTCTTCCAGAACATCAGCTACCCGCTCAAGCTGAAGAAAATCCCGAAGGAAGAGATGCAGGAGCAGGCGCAGCGAGCCGCCGATATGATGGGCATCGGACACCTGATGGATCGCAAACCTGCCCAACTCTCCGGCGGGCAACAGCAGCGCGTAGCCCTGGGCCGAGCGCTGGTCAAACAGCCGGACCTACTTCTGTTCGATGAGCCACTCTCTAACCTCGACGCACGTCTACGTCTGACCATGCGCGGCGAAATCAAGCGCCTGCAATTGGAATCGGGCATCACTTCCATCTACGTCACCCATGACCAGGTGGAGGCCATGACCATGGCTGACCGCATCGCCGTCATGAAGGAGGGCAAGCTACAAGCCTACAGTCCGCCCGATGAACTGTACGACCAGCCGCGCACCCTGTTCGTCGCTGGTTTTGTGGGCAACCCACCAATGAACTTCCTGGACGTAGAAGTCGATCGCGAGAGCGGTGAGTATCACGCCCGTAGAGAGGGTTTCGACATAACGGTAGCGGCCGACCGAGGCGCCAAGGCTGCGGGACGGGGTCGGGTCACTCTTGGTATCCGTCCCGAAGACGTCACGCTAGCAGATGAAGGCGTCCCAGGCGAGACCTACGTCGTGGAGCCGCTGGGCCGCGATGACCTGCTCGATGTGCGCATCGGCGACGCCAGCGTCCGTGTGCTAGCTGACCCAACACTAGGCCTGAAGATCGGCCAGGCCGTAAAGCTTGAGTTCAGCACCCACAAGGTACAGTTCTTCGACTCCGCAACGGAACAGTCCCTGCTCTGGGCAGACTAGCTCGTAGGACATGGGCATAGCGAGTCTTCATGACAGCCTGATAACACACTGTGGATTGGATCTCACGAAATGATGAACAGCAAAGAGCGGGTGTTGGCTGCCGTCAACCATACTGAACCGGATCGCGTGCCGGTCGACCTGTGGGCGCTTCCGCCAATCACGGATCGTCTTCGGGATCACTTCGGCGTGGAGGACGACGAGGCCCTGTGGCAGGCTCTGGGCATTGACTTGCGCTCTGTCTGGCCTGAGTACGTGGGGCCTCAGTTGTCGACCTTCAATGACGGCACGTGGACGGACTGGTGGGGCCTCCGCAAACGGATGATCGGCCCCTTTGAAGAGATCGTCGAACCACCTCTGGCGGGTGCTCAGACCGTGGGTGACGTCGAGGCCCACCCGTGGCCCAACCCCGATTGGTTCGACTATGAGGGCCTGCGCCCCATCTGCAAAACACTGAGCCAATACGCCCTCGTAGTGCGCGATGCCGGCCCCAACGCCACCTGCGTGCTGCGTCTGGCCATGTTTCTCCGCAGCATGGAGAGGTTCATGATGGACCTGGTTGCGAATCCCGACCTGGCGCGCGCCATTATCAGGCGAGTGGAGGAGTTCTACCTGGAACTGGACCGCCGCATCTTTGACGCTGTGGGCGATCTCACCGATATATACTTCATCGCCGATGACGTTGGTGTGCAGGACGGGCTGATGATCAGTCCCACTATGTTCCGTGAGTTCATCGCCCCCAGTCTGCGGCGCTTCATCGCCCAGGCCAAAGCCTATGATCAGCGAGTCATGTATCACACCTGCGGCGCTGTACGGCCCCTGATACCCGACTTCATGGAGATGGGCGTGGACATTCTCAATCCCATCCAGGTATCGGCCAAGGGCATGGATCCGGCCGGGCTGAAACGGGATTTTGGCGACGCGCTCTGCTTCCACGGCGCGCTGGACATCCAGAGGGTCCTGTCGCAAGACACACCGGAGGATGTGCGTGCCGAGGTGGAGCGGTTATGCCAGGTTCTGGGCCAGGATGGCGGCTTCATTTTAGCGCCGACGAACAACGTCGTTCCCGAAACGCCCATTGAGAACATTCTGGCACTATACGAAGCAGTACAAGAAAACACGCGTTCGCAAAGCTAGAGCAATCCGATCACCGGACGCCTGAGCCCGCCGTGACCGGCGGGGCGAGCACGGATGTATCATAGTCGTACCCGCGAAGGCTTAGGCGTCTTTGCTGTACCCACGACTTGAGAGGAAGATCACGGGAACAGACGAACGGCGAGATCAAACGAGACGGTGGAGCCCGGCTCCCAACTGCGGGATACAACAGCTTCCGAGGTCAGCCACCAGAAAAGACCTGTTCAACATATCATCTGCAGCCGTTATCTGGAATAGCTGATCACAGCCAGCAAAGAGAAGTTATGGACAAGAAAGCCTCCAGAGAGAACCGGCGCGCCGTAGCCACCCACAAGAAGGGGCGTGTCAAAGAGGCCAGTGCCCACTACATCGAGGTTCTGCGCCTGGACCCACCCCGCAGGCCAAATGCAAAGGAGCTGGGGCTCGTCGAAAAGCATGCTCCAATACTGTACGTCACACCTGCCGAGCCCCTTCCATTGCAGGATTTCGCCGCTATCCTCCACCCCGAACGACCGCTCATCGCTTACCACATGTTCTGGGAAGATGACATTGACTGGCCCGACGACAACGAACCCTGCGACCACGAGGAGGTGTGGGTGGCGTATGACTCGGACAGCAACCAAGTGACGGGTGTGTACACTTTCTATCATAGCCGGCTCCTGTCATCTCAAGAGGCTGTTGACAGAGCCAACAGAAACTGTGGACGCCCCACTATCTACGTGGAATGGGGTAGACACGGTTCACTGCTAGACGGATGGGAGGACTTGTCTACGGCAAAAGAATCCTTGCTCGATCATATGCAGCGCGCATACCAGCGCCTGCACACCAAAGGCCGACGCGCTCTTGACCATTCCTTGGGCCGTGACTGGCCGGAGAAGTTCGACGGCGATTGGGAAGACTATGTGGACTTCTCCCAGCTTGTGGAACCGCTGGAGTGGGTCGAGGCCAAAGGGATGGTCATGGTCAGCCGGTGGTGTAACGCTGTTATCAACCAGCACTTCCTGCGATACAACTTTTGTCCCAAGTGGGAATGGCCCGAGGACGCCGAGCGCGGCCCCATTCGATGAGACACGTTCTGAAACCAGCGCCGCTCCTCGCTCCTGAACAGGACACATTCACTAACCTGATGGAGGTCAAGAATACAATGTACGACGTTGACATCATGATGCTCGGCCACTTTGCCAAAGACAGGTTGGTAGTAGATGGCGTTGGTGAGTTCGCCTCCGGTGGCGCGGTCTACTATGGCAGCGTAGCCCTGCGACACATCGGTGCTAGCGTGGCCATCGTCACCCGCCTGCATTCCAACGATTTCCCTCTCCTGGACGAACTGAAACGGGAAGGCGTGGAGGTCTTTGCCACCGCCGCCCCAGAGACTTCCGGCATCAAGAACATCTACAACTCGGCGGACATGGAGCGACGCATTTGCAAACTGATGGCCTTCGCAGGCCCCTTCCAGCAAGAAGATATCCCTGACATATCGGCTCGAGTGTACCTGATCACGCCTATCATCGCCGGCGAAGTAAGCCTGGCCTTGCTCAAGTCACTGTCCGCCCGTGGCCCTGTGGGCCTGGACATACAGGGCTTTGTCCGCGTCCGCGAGGACGGCGAACTGATCTTCAGGCAATGGCCCGACATGGTCGAAGGGCTGGCCCATGTGACCTACCTAAAAGTGGATCGTGCTGAAGCAGAACTGCTCACCGACCAGACTGATCTGAGGATTGCCGCCCGCCAACTGGCCACCTACGGTCCACGGGAAGTCGTCATCACTCAGTCGTCGGGAGTCACCGTCTACGCGGACGGCGAGACCTTCGAAGCGCCTTTCACTCCTCGGTCACTGGCCGGACGCACCGGCCGAGGTGATACCTGCTTCGCTACTTATGTAGGCAAACGCCTAACCTTACCAGCAGAGGAGGCTTGTCGCTTCGCTGCCGCCGTCACCACTCTCAAACAGGAGCAACCAGGCCCCTGGCGCGGTAACCTGGCAGACGTCGAGGCATTGCTCACAGCCAAATAGCCAGGAGAAGCTTACATGCAATCGGCCAGGTATTGTATCCTGTTCATCATTGATGGATTTCGTCCCGATGCCCTGCAACAGGCCTACACAACAGAAGTGGTTATGGAGATTCTGGCTCAATGAAACCTAATTCAGACGGCACTATTGCTTCGTCGCTCGGCTCGCCTACGCCGTCAAGACTGCTGCCTCCTTTGGGTATGGCAGTCTGCCTTTCGCTGTTTGGTGACCTGACGCTCTATGCCGTGCTGGTCACCCAGCTCGATACGGTGGGATTGAGCTTGGGCGCGGCCGGTATCATGTTGGGCATCAATCGATTGATCCGCATCCCGGGCAACCCGCTGACAGGCATACTGCTCGACCGCCTGGGACGGCGACCGTTATTCATCCTTGGTATGCTGTTGGGCACCTTGTCGACGGCTGGCTATGGTCTCTTGCGCGGGTTCTGGCCTTTCTTGATCAGCCGGCTGGGTTGGGGTGTTGCCTGGACTCTCATAAATGTTAGCGGGACGACAATGACATTGGACGTGAGCACCGACTCGGACCGGGGACGGATAATGGGCATCTTCAACGCTTGGCTGTGGAGCGGATTCGCTCTAGGTCCCTTGGCAGGAAGTTTCTTGGTAGACATAGCTGGCTTCCGCCGTGGAATGCTGGTTTGTGCGGCACTGACGGCCCTCGGGCTGATCGTCGCCGCGTTCGCGTTGCCTGAAACCGCCCCGGTTGGGAATCGGAGGACACGACGGAACCCAGAGCTATCGTTGAGCCTGCCACGCCTTGCTAAAAGAATCTCGCCACGGCGGGCTGGTGCGTTCCTTGCTGACAACCCTACTCTACTCACTACAGCCGGACTGTTTTTCATCTTTCAGCTCACCGGCGACGGGGTCACACTCTCCACAATAAGCCTGTTGCTCCAGCAACGTCTTGGACAAGATGTTGGACTGGGCAGTTTGACGCTAGGAGTAGCTTCGGTTGCTGGCCTTCTACTAGCTCTCCGCGCTGTGCTGGCAGGGGCCATCGGTCCGCTGGCCGGACACCTGTCTGATACTCGCGTCGGCCGTTGGCCACTGCTAGTAGGTTGTCTGATCAGCGGGACCATTGGATTCGTCCTGCTGACTCTCGCTACGTCTCCGGCAGTGATCGTGCTTGGGGTAGCGTTGGGAGCCCTAAGTGGGGGGGCAGCCCTGGTCACGCTGGGGGCCCAGGTGGGAGACGTGACGCCTCGCGGCAGGCAGGGTGCATTGATGGGCCTCTATGCCACCGTAGGCGACATTGGCAGCATGATTGGGCCATTCCTGGCCTTTGCCTTGCTGGCCTTTGTCGACCTCCGGTGGATATACTTGCTTTGTGCGCTCACGTTCTTGATCGGCCTTGGATTAGTCGCGCGCATGCGAAAAGAGGGAATCATATGATGATAACCTCCCGCGCTCGGCTCGCCTGGGTTGGCTGTTCAGCGTTGCTGATAGCCAGTTATCTCCTGTGGGGATGTGGCACTACGCCAACCGATCTCGCGCCATCCTATGAGGATGATGTCCCACCCGTGGATCTGGCACGCCACTATTCTCCAATCATTCACCAGGGCGCCGCATCCGACCAGGATTTCATCACCGCCGTGGACTTTGACGGAGACTGGATCGGGAGCAACAACTGGGAGAACCAGCCTACCGGGGATCTCTCGGCGTACGTCTACTACTCCGTGGCGGAGACAGAAACTCACTGGTTCCTCTTCTATGCCCTTTTCCATCCTCGCGATTACACCTCTCGCCCGTGCAATCAGTCTGGCGGCTGCCACGAGAACGACATGGAATCAATCCAGATGGTCGTGGCCAAAGACGATACGCCCTACGGACGGCTGCAAGCCATGGAAACGCTGGCTCACGGAGACATTTACCTTTACACTATGGACCCCTATACCCCTGACCGCCCGGTGCGAGGTGGCTACCTCAAAGTCAAGGGCAAGGGCAAGATTCGCCTCCAGGGCAGCCACCCCATCGTCACCGTGGAAACGTATGGCCACGGTATCCGCGGTAGTCGCCAAGTGCTTCTGCCCCACGTCGCCATCTATCACGAGGGAAATCAGGCTGAAGCGCCAGAAAGCCTGGGAGACAAGAATGTGTCGTATCAGCTTGTGTCCATCTACGACACCCTCTGGGCGCACCGAGACGAGATCGGTCCCGGGTACATCTTTGACCAACCTTTCGATTACCGGGAGCACATCCTTCCCGCAGTATTCGACGGCGAGAACTACGGCGTCGACAAGGCTAACACCCCCTGGGGCTACAACCAGGCGACAGGCAGCAAACTCATCCGAGGTGACTGGTTTCTCGATCCCGCCAAGGCCCTCTCCTACCACGCTGAGTTCGAAGGGGACTTCTCACGCACCTATCTGCACAATCAGTACTTGGTGGACTTAGAGCTGGACATCTTCTACGAGCATTTCGCCGAAGCACTCGATACTACCCGACGAATCTTCCGCATGGCAAGAGTGTCGTATGAAGTTGGGCACGGGTATGGTTGCGACTAATCGCATACCGAGTGACACGGGCCAATGCTTCGCCATCAGCCGGGGCACTGGCCTATCACGCAAGTTTCAGCAGGGGTTTCTCGAATAAACATATCCATAATACATATCTTGCGGATTCAGGTCTAGACGACCATGACTAGTTCGCCATTCTCTCTCAATAGTGTCGCGAAAGGAGACAGATATGTATCTTGAGATTGGCCATCGGGGCGCATCGGCCTACGAACCCGAGAACACACTGCGGTCCTTCCGCCGCGCTTTCGAGCTAGGCGCCGATATGGTCGAACTGGACATCCACCTTAGCAAGGATGGTCGTGCGATAGTGATACACTCCGAGGACCTCCACCACACGACCGACGGGCACGGCTGCGTGCAGGACAAGACTCTGGCCGAATTGAAGCTGCTGGATGCAGGACGAGGCGAACGCATCCCTACGCTGCGAGAAGCGATTGGTGTCGCACGGGGGCAGGGTGGATCATACATCGAACTCAAGGGCGAGGGGACACCCCAAGTAGTAGCGAAGATCGTCCGCGCCGAGGATTTTGTCGCCCATGTAATTGTCGGCTCCTTCAAACCGTGGCTCGTGCGCGATTTCAAGGCGCTGGCGCCCGAGATGCGAACCTCCATCCTCGTGGGACAGACAGATGTTGATCACATTGCGCTTGCACGCGCGGTTGGGGCTGACTACGTTCACCTTTGTTGGGAGAATCGTTCGCCTGCCCCTCATGAATTGCTGACCCCTGAACTGCTCGCCGCCATCCATGCCGCAGGCTTGGGCATCATTCTCTGGCACGAGGAGAGGGAGAGTGAACTAGCGGCATTGACCAAGATAGACGTGGATGGGATTTGCAGCAACAAGCCGGACCTTCTGTAAAGGCACGGAACTCCTCCCATTCACACTTACGTGTGACAATACTCACCCGCGCCATGAAGCACCTTCCACACCCCACTCCACTGTCAGGCACACTGGCTGGGGCGATACGTGTTTCGCTATCTACGTGAGCGGATGTCTTACCGCTTCGGCAGAGGAGACCTGCCGCTCCGCCGCCGGCGTAGAGACAGTACTGTGCGGCCAACGTTTTCATAACGAGGGCCATCGCTGTACCTCTTCTCAGGTGCGTTGCGCCTTCCCCTGTGAACATGCTGTGACGAATCCGCCGCGAAGCAGAAATGTGGTATAATAGTGATGCTCGACGGTGAAGCGAGGTTGCAGCCAACACCTGGAGGAATCACACATGAAATCAGCATCCCGAGAATGGCAACAGGCCCGGAAAGGCGCCTTTGTCCAAGACGTGCTGGACTCCCTGGCACGCCGCCCCTTAGATCTGCTGCCATTTGAGGAAGTGCGCCAGCAACTGCGTTTGTATCACAAACGCTACCGGGGCCTGCAAGACGTGCCGCTGGATCAAATCGTGGGCAGCGTAGGCCGCTACCGTGATTTCACTCGGGCATTCCTTCCCCGGCAGGATGGTCTGGAAAACCGCTGGCGCAGGATCGAGCGATTGGTCAGTAGCGGCGGCGGATTGCCCCCAGTCGAGCTCTTCAAAGTTGGACAAGTATATTTCGTCCACGATGGCAACCATCGCGTCTCAGTGGCGCGCCAGAACAAGGCCCCTTCCATCGAAGCCTACGTCTGGGAATACGAGACCAGGGTCCCCCTGGAGCCAGATACCGACGTAAGAGACCTTTGGGGAAAAGCTGCGAGAAGGGCCTTTCTGGAGCGCACCAATCTGGACCGTCTCTGCGCCGGTGTGCACATCGAACTCACCCATCCGGACGGCTACGATGATCTGCTGCACGAAATCGAAGCCTTCCAGAAGACACTCTCTCGAATTGACGAACAGAAGATGCCTTTCGATGAGGCCGTCACGTCGTGGTGCGAGATGCGGTACACACCCATCGTGGAACTCATTCGGCAGCGCGATACCCTCCAAGAGTTCCCCGATCGCACGGAAGCAGATTTGTACCTCTGGGTGCGCCGAAATCAGGAAGAACTTGAGGTGCGATACGGGCAAAAAGTCTTGATGGAAGAAGCCGCCGACGACCTGGCCGAACGCTTCGGCGGGAAGCCCTCACCGGTTAGCCGGGTTAGGAAAGCTGCCGAACGACTGGCGGAAGGCGTAAGGGAAGTAGCCAGCCGATTGATAGGGGACCTCGTCCCAATCAAGCAGGGCCAGGAAGACGATACCATAGCCGTAGCGCTGATGGCTTCCGTCCGCCGCGTGGCCACGGCCATGCCACCGTATCGCTTTCGGGGGACGACTGAGGCCGAGTGGAAAACGTGGCGCGCCGAATTCCGCGAGCGGTTGTGGGACCTTCTTGGCGTGGGAGACCGTCCCTGGCAACCATACGGCCCAATGGAGCTGAGAGCCGAGATTGAGGATTCGACCATAATTGACGGCATCCGGCGCGAACTCGTGTGGCTGCACACCGAAGAGGACCTACGCGTGCCCGTATACCTGTTTCTGCCGTCAGAGAACAACGAGCCACGACCGGCCATCATCGTCTTTCCCGGACATGGCACCATCGCCCAGACAGCCGGCCTACGGAGGTCTTATCAGCGGGCCAATGCCCTGAAGCTTGCTCGCGCCGGATACGTCACGCTAACTATGGAACTACGCGGGTTCGGCAGGCTCGATTCCATCGGCCACTTGCAGATAGACGCTGCCTCCCGGCTGGTGGGCCGCACCTGGTACGGTATGGTCGTCCAAGATGCGATGCGTGTCATTGACTATCTCCTGACCCGCCCTGAGGTGGACCCCGCCCGCATCGGCGCGACCGGCATCGGCTCCGGCGGTGCGCTGACTCTCTACACTGCCGCCTTGGACGAGCGGGTCCGGGCAGCACTGGTCAATAGCTACCTGGGCAAATACGTCATCACCTGCCTGGACGAGGAGCACTGCTCCTGCAATGACATTCCCGGCATCCTGCGCCATGCCGAGATGGGTGACGTGGCTGCGCTTCTCGCTCCACGCCCGGCCATGTTCGTCAACGGCCGGCGCGATCCGGCCACCAGTCACGCAGCGAGGGAAAGCTTCGCGGTCGCCCACCAGGTATACAGCTTCCTGGGCGTGCCTCAGCGTATCAAGCTCATCGAGCCGGAGGAGATGGGTCACTACTTCGACAACCAACTGGCCGAAAACTGGTTTCGCCGGTGGTTGTCAATAGAGTAGAGAGGGCGTGCCCAGACTGTCATGAAAGAAGTCACCCGCAAGAGTGCAACATGGAGAAATAGCGCTGCCCTCCCTGGGCCAACCCCCAGGATGCCAGAGATTCCTGTCTTGTCAAGTGGGGCGGGTTGGCACCCCACAACACATATTATACGAGGAGAAACAACATGTCCTCCAAATTAAACGTAGGCATCATCGGAGCCGGACGAATCGGCCGGCTCCACGCCGAACAGTTGGCTTTCCGCATCCCCCAGGCCAATATCGTAGCCATATCCGACGTCATCCTGGAAGCAGCCCGGAGATGCGCAGCCGACTTTGGCATCCCCTTCGCTGTTCAGGACCATCGCGCCATCATGAATAACCCCAACATCGAGGCCGTCATCATCTGTTCTAGCACCGACACCCACGCGCAGATGATCGAGGAGGCCGCCGCCGAGGGCAAACACATCTTCTGCGAGAAGCCCATCGCCCTCGACCTGAACCGCATTCACCAGGCTCTAAAAGCTGTAGAAAAAGCCGGCGTTAAGCTGCAGGTCGGCTTCAATCGCCGCTTCGACGCCAACTACGCCCGAGTGCGACAAGCCGTGGAACAGGGCGAGATCGGCGAGCCCCATCTGCTCCACATCATCAGCCGCGATCCAGCGCCACCGCCCATCGAGTACATCAGAGTATCCGGGGGCATCTTCTTGGACATGACCATCCACGACTTCGACATGGCCCGTTTCCTCATCGGCAGCGAGGTGGAAGAGATCTACGCCGCCGGAGGCGTGATGGTGGACCCGGCTATCGGGGAGGCCGGCGATATTGATACTGCCCTCATCACCCTGCGATTCGAGAACGGCGTCATCGGCACCATCGACAACAGCCGCCAGGCGGTCTACGGCTACGACCAGCGCGTCGAGGTCTTCGGCAGCAAGGGATCCATCAGCACTGGCAATAACTATCCCAACACGGCCCTGGTGCGCGGCGGCCAAACCATTCACCGCGACCTACCGCTGAACTTCTTCATAGAGCGATATGCGGATTCCTACATCGCTGAGAAGCAGGCCTTCCTTGATTCCATTCAGCTTGACATCACCCCGCCGGTCACCGGACGCGATGGCCTCATCCCGGTCGTAATGGGCTACGCCGCGCGCAAGTCCTACGAGGAGAACCGGCCGGTCAAGCTCAGCGAGATCTATCCGTAGGCCCTCCCCCATCACACTTGACCAATAGCCACACTCGTGGTATAATATGCACACGTGTGCAGACAGGAGCGCATATCATGCGAGTCTCGATCAAGGATATTGCCAGAGCCGCCAACGTTTCCCACTCAACCGTCTCCCGCGCCCTGAGTGATAGTCCCCTCATAAGCGCAGAGACCAAATCTCGCATCCAACGTCTGGCTCGCGAGATGGGCTACACCCCAGACGCCATCGCCCGCAGCCTGGTGACCCAGCAAACCCGCACCGTGGGCGTGGTCGTGACCACCATCACCGACCCCTGGGTTGCGGAGGTGGTGCAAGGCATTGAGGACTCGGCCCACGAAAGCGGCTACTCGGTAATTCTGTCCAGCGGCGCTTCCGAGCCCGAGCGCGAGTTGGCTGCCGTAGAAATGCTCCGCTCCAAGCGAGTGGACGCCCTCATCGTCACGTCCTCGCGTGTTGGCGCACTCTACCTGAAGCACCTGGAGCGCATCGGTGTGCCGGTCGTACTCGTAAACAACCACAACCAGCAGAGTGGCCGCTACACCTTCTCAGTGAGCGTAGATAATCAGCACGGCGGCTACCTGGCTACCAATCATCTCATCCAACGGGGCCACCGCCGCATCGCCTATATCTCCGGTCCGGCGGATCACAGCGACGATGCCGACCGATTAACCGGCTACCGGCAGGCTCAGGGCGAAAACGGCCTTGCCTTCGATCCAACTTTGGTAATTTCCGGCAACGGGCTACTCGATGGTGGCGAGCGGGCGCTGCATACGCTGATAGACCTTGACAATCCCCCGGCGGCCGTCTTCTGCTACAATGACATGACTGCTATTGGCTTGCTCTCCGCCGCACGACGAGAGGGCCTTTCCGTGCCGGATGACCTGGCCGTGGTCGGCTTTGACGACATCCTCTTCGCCCGCTATGTCCAGCCCGCGCTGACAACCATAGCGCAACCTCAGCGTGACATGGGCCGGCAAGCAATGAGCATGGCTTTGGCGCTAATGAACACCGATGATTCCGCTCCGTCTCTCTCCAATGTCGCGGTCAAGGGGAAACTGGTCGTGCGCGAATCGTCGGGGTCCAAGGGGACGTAGGGAAACAAATCCAAATCAGAAGTCATAACAAGGAGGTTAGTGTCATGCAAGGATTGGTACTCGACGCAGTATGGGAACCCAAGCCGGATTATGTGGTTTCCGAATGGGAGAAGAAGACCGGCAAGGCCATCACCGGCAACAGCATCTGGCGGCATCCCAAGTTGGGGGTTCGCGACTGGCCTGACCCCAAACCTGGGCCACGAGAGGTGCTCTTGAAAATCCAAGCCTGCGGCGTCTGCGGTTCCGACATGCACTTCTACGAAACGGACGACGACGATTACATCCTGTACCCAGGCCTGACCAAATTCCCCACCATCCTGGGCCACGAGTTCTCCGGCAAGGTAGTAGAAGTGGGGAAAGAAGTCGAGACACTCAGAGTCGGGGATATGGTAACGGCGGAGGAGATGATCTGGTGCGGCCGCTGCATCCCCTGTCGCAACGGCTACCCCAACCACTGCACCAGCTTGGAAGAACTTGGCTTCACCATCCCGGGTGCCTTTGCCGACTACATCGCCGTGGACGAGAAGTTCTGCTGGAAGATTGATGCCATCGCCGAACAGTTCGGCAGCGAGGAGAAGGCCTACGAAGTGGGCGCTGTCACAGAGCCAACTTGCGTCGCCTACAATGGCATGTTCGAGCGCGCGGGCGGCTTCCGGCCGGGGCATTACGTCAGCATCTTTGGCGCGGGCCCCATCGGCCTGGCCGCTGCAGGACTGGCGAAGGCGGCCGGTGCGGGCATCATCGTGTCCTTCGAATTATCTCCCCAGCGCCGTGAGCTGGCCAAGAAGGTCGGCGCCGACTATGTATACGACCCTCGAGAGGTCACGCCCAGCAATATCCTGATGGAACTGAGTAAGGGCGAAGGGTTCGACTTCATGGTCGAAGCCGCCGGTGCTCCCAGCCTGACCATGCCTGAGATGGAAAATGCCCTGGCCATCAACGGCAAGATCGTCCAGATTGGGCGAGCAGCCCAGCGGGTGCCCATGTATCTGGAGGCTTTCCAGGTTCGCCGCGCTCAGGTCTTCGGTGCTCAGGGACACTCGGGGCACGAGACATTTCCCAACGTCATCCGTCTGGTCGCCGCCGGCAGGCTCGACATGACTCCCATCATCACCGCTCGCTACAAGCTCGAAGAGGCCGTAGATGCCATCGCCAAGTCCATCAAGCGGGCCGATGGCAAGATTCTGGTCAAACCCAGCTAGAGACCAGAGGCCGGGGTTCCTGCAAGAGGAGTACCTTGCCCCCTCCCAAAAGCACCGGTGGTCTCAAGAGTTCTGCTTGCGGATCATCAATAAATCTGGATTCTCTCGTCTACCCATCCATTCGATAGACACCCGAAAGGTGAATAGCGATGACAAACGAAGCTCCGAAAGGCTGGCTTGCTACTGATCAGCCAGGTCTCATGTTTGAGGACAACGCGATTGGCCGCATGAAGAAGGAAGTATGGGAAGCCAGCGACGAACAGATTGACGGTATCCTTACTGAATATGGGCTGCCGTCTCCGGTGGAATGGGGCAAGCCCGGTTCCTACATTCAGACCACCATCCGCCACCAGGTAGTTGAGGAACGGCGTAAGAACGACATCGTGATTATCCCCATTGGCTGCACCGAACTCCATGGCGCCCACATGGCCAGCGGGACGGATACCCTCTTCGTGAGCATGATCGCCGAGGGCATGCGCCGATTCACTAAAGCTATGGGCTACCCGGTAGCAGTTTCCCTGCCTCCTCTCATGTTTGGTTCTCACCCCTACCACCACTACGGCATGGCCGGGACAGTGCCGATACACGAGGACGTCTCCCGGGAGATGCTGATCGACGTGATGCTCGGCCTCTGGAACGATGGCTTTCGCAAGCAGATTCTACTCAACAACCACGGACACCTCTGGATGCTGGAGGCCACTATACAACAATTCTGCAAGCGCTACCAACTGCCCGGCGTCTACCGGGTGATTGACTGGCACCGGGCGGTGCGCGAGTTCTTCTACACCGAGGCGAGAGGCGGAGCATGGGGTTCCCACTTTGTCCACGCCGAGGAAGCCGAGACCTCCCTGGCGCTCTACCTCTTCCCCGATATGGTGGACATGGCCTACGCCGTCAACACGGAAGGTAAAGGGTATTTGCCTGAGGGACACTTCGACAAGTCTGTGGATCCCTATGGCCGGCCCAGTCGTTGGTCCGAGGGTGAAGGGCACTTTGCCATTGAGATCTCGGCCACACCGGAGGGGGTCGTGGGCAATGCCGCCGACGCCGAGGCATGGAAGGCTAAACGCCCGCTGGCGGCCATCCTGCGCTACCTGACCTTGCTGGTTGACGACATCCTGGAGGTCTTCCCGGCCGGCGAGGTGCCGCCTGTGGAGGAAGTCACCCTTCGCACAGCCGAGGAGATGGAACCCTACCTACGCGAACCGATGAGCGAAGGTTGGAAGTCGGTCTATGCGCTGCCAGCCATCGGCCAGAGAATGGTGCCGTAGGGAATCACACCAGTCCCATTTGCCCCTCTCTCGATTGACGATCACACTGTCATTTAGAGAGGGGCCCCAGACGCTATCTTGGGGCGTCACACAGAGACAGACAATGCCGGATACAGTACGCCCTCGTCCTGGCCAGTGAGCGTATGCATATACTCAATCAATCCTTGCCTCAGCCTCGAGCTGGTCCGACGTCGCCTGTGGAGGTGCTGCGGAGGTGTAAAAACAGAGCAGGGTGCTACCATATCGGCGCTGGTCGTACATCTCCAGGGAGCCTAGTTCCAGGGGCTGATATTCCTTGGGGAAGATCTGAGCTATAGCGATACCGTTGTTGCGGAGTAAGGAGCTGCAATCCAAGGCCAAGAGGGTCTCTGCCCACAGACCTCTATACTGAGGGGGCGCAATGTAGATGATGTCGAAGGCCGTGGCGAGCTGCTGGCTGATGTAATGAAAGACGTCGCCCCTCACGACACTCGCCCGTGCTCCCAGACCAGTCGTCTGAAGATTGCGACGAATCGTAGCAATGGCGTGGGAGTTTCTCTCTACAAAGACACATGCATCGGCTCCTCTGCTGAGAGCCTCAATACCCACACCGCCAGCTCCCGCGAAGAGATCCAGAAAATGACAGTCCGGTATCTCATCTGCCAAGATGTCGAAGAGCGACTTCTTGACGCGAGCAGTGATGGACCTGGTTGTCTTTCCAGGGGCAGAGTACAGTCTCTTTCCCTGTGCTTCTCCACCGATTACCTGCATGTGATTACTTCTTCTAGTGGTATAAGTACACTGACCAGCACGAAAATGGAGGACTCAGAGCCACAATCCGACCCCCGATAGACCCTTCGTAGCGCATCGTGGCCTGTGATCCCCAGAGCCTAGCAGTAAGTGTACATTGAAGCACAGCATTTGACAAATCTTGGGATAGGGTATATAATGGTAGGTTGTGAAAAGAAGCCATTTCGTATACTGTACCTTCTATGTGAATGATCCATATGACCTCATCAGTCACACGCCTCACAGCCGGTTGTCCTCAAGCCCAGCGACGCATTCAAAGGAACTCACGTATTACTCAAACTTTGGGAAGACCCTTGAACAATTACCGTGTCTTTCCCTGTCGTTCAAGGAAGGACCGGGACCACAAGACTGGGAGTCTGTCTGTTTCAGAGCCGTGGACACATCAGTCCTGAGGTGTTGAAACCCTGCAGGCAAAGACGTGTGAGCGGCGAGCGGAGGAAGAGTAGATTTGGAAATCAATGACATCAAGGCAATTCGCATCGGGCTAGCTTCCCCAGAACGAATCATGGAATGGTCGTACGGAGAAGTCACGAAGCCAGAGACTATCAACTATCGTCGTCTGCGCCCCGAGAAGGATGGCCTTTTCTGTGAGGCCATTTTTGGTCCCAAAAGGGATTGGCAGTGCTACTGTGGCAAGTACAAGAAAATCCGCTACAGGGGTATCGTTTGCGAGAAATGCGGAGTTGAGGTAACTCACTCCCGTGTTCGGCGCGAGAGGATGGGTCATATTACTCTCGCGGCCCCCGTAGCACATATCTGGTATACGCGGCGCTCACCCAGCTATCTGGGCCTGTTGCTCAACGTCTCACAGCGCAACTTAGACCGTGTACTCTACTTCGCCCAGTACGCCATAACCAACATAGATGAAAATGCCCGCCAGAAGGCACTTCGCCACATTGATGAAGAGGCGGATCGGGAGATGGCGCGGGCATCCAAGGCCATGCAAGACCAGATAGAGCAACTGGATACTGCTCTGCAAGAGGAGCTTACCCATATCGGTGAGCAGCGAGAGGCTCTCCGCCAAGAGATGGAAGAGAAGCTCGAACAGGCTACCCACGAGATCATGGAGGAAGCCTCCTCCCTGCGCGAGAGACTAGACACCTTCAAAACAGACCCGCTTCCCGAGAAGCTTGTTTTCACGCCTACAGACACCGTCATCGCGGACAAGGGTGAGAAGACACAAGGGAAACATTATGAGCTGCTCAACACCGTTGTTCAAGATAAGCTCAACGAGATCGAGGCCGAGATTAAAGCTCGGGAAGAGCAAAGGGCACTCCTTCTTGATTCACAGGAAGAGCTGGCGAAACACAAGGATTCTGAGGCTAGCGAGGAACTGCAGACTAATTTTGATCAAGAGGTGAAACAGATCCGGGAACGATCAGAAGAGGCCCGCGATGAATTGGAGGGGCTGCGCGAAAGGCAATTGCTCAATGAACCCCACTATCGCGAACTCGAGTCCAAGTGGGGGAAAGTCTTCAGCGCAGGCATGGGCGCGGAGGCTGTCTATGACTTGGTGAAGAAAATGGACCTCGATGTCTTGGCAGAGACCCTTCGCCGAGAGATACGCACATCCCGCTCCAAGCAGCGACGCAAGAAGGCCGCCAAGCGCCTTCGAATTGTAGAGGCTTTTCGGGCATCCGGTAATCGCCCCGAATGGATGATCTTGACGGTCTTGCCAGTCATCCCTCCTGACCTTCGCCCAATGGTGCAGCTTGACGGGGGACGTTTTGCGACCAGCGACCTCAACGATCTCTACCGTCGCGTCGTCAACCGCAACAACCGCCTCAAACATCTAATGCGCTTGCAGGCTCCTGAGGTCATCATTCGTAACGAGAAGCGGATGCTGCAGGAAGCAGTAGACTCCCTTATTGATAACAGCCGGCGAGGGAAAGCCATCTCTCTGCGAGGACGCCGACAATTGAAGTCTCTCTCTGACATGCTTAAAGGTAAGCAGGGACGCTTCCGCCGGAATCTGTTGGGCAAGCGCGTGGACTATTCCGGGCGCTCCGTGATTGTGGTGGGCCCAAAACTCAAGCTCCACCAGTGTGGCCTTCCGAAGATCATGGCTCTGGAGCTGTTCAGACCCTTTGTCATGCACAAGCTAGTGCAATACAACTATGCTATCAACGTTAAAGGGGCCAAGCGTTTAATAGAGCGAGAGGATACCCACGTTTGGGAAGTATTGGAGGAGGTCATCAAGACCCGCCCCGTGTTGCTCAACCGGGCCCCCACATTGCATCGCCTTGGTATTCAGGCCTTCGAGCCTGTGCTTGTGGATGGAAGCGCTATCCAACTACATCCTCTCGCCTGCTTCGCTTTCAACGCCGACTTTGATGGTGACCAGATGGCTGTGCACGTGCCTCTTTC
The DNA here is from genome assembly GCA_022013675.1 of Anaerolineae bacterium. Lineage (GTDB taxonomy): Bacteria > Chloroflexota > Anaerolineae > JAKLPW01 > JAKLPW01 > JAKLPW01. Next base: position 32,408 of record JAKLPW010000269.1, read on the forward strand.
CCAGGCAGCGGTCAAAGAAGCCCGGGAGCTAATGCTTGCCAGCCGCAACCTGTTGATGCCTTCCAATGGCACGCCCGTCGTTAGTCCCTCCAAGGATATGGTACTAGGTTGCTACTATCTCACCATGGGGGAGGATGGCTGCAAAGGCGAGGGCAAGGTTTTCAATGACTACGATGAGGTCGCCCTGGCGTATGAACTGGGCAAGCTTGATCTGCACGCCAAAATTAAGTTCTATGCTTCCCCCGGACCTCGCCGAAAGAGACGAATGCTCGAAACGACCGTCGGTCGTGTGATACTCAACCGCATTCTTCCTGAGAAACTGCGGTTCGTGAACAAGCTTATGGACAAAGGGGGACTCAAGGAACTGATAGCCGACGGGCACAGGATCGTAGGATCTGAGGGAACAGCAGATCTAGCCGATAAGATCAAAGAAATAGGTTTCGAGTATGCAACTCTCTCCGGCATTACCATAGCCACCCACGACTTACAGGTGCCGGAGGACAAAGAGCGAATTATCCAAGAGGTCACGGATAACGTAAGACAAGTGGAGCGTCAATATCGGCGTGGCCTTATCACCGAGAATGAGCGTTACGTGAAAACTGTCGAGATGTGGACTGAGGCCACAGAGCAAATCACCAATGCGGTGGCACGAGATCTGGATCCTGCAGGGGCACTCGGTATCATGTCCAGCTCAGGAGCCACCAAAGGCGGACTGCAGCCCATTCGCCAGTTGGTGGGTATGCGTGGCCTGATGGCTGACCCCTCGGGACGCATCATCGCCCTGCCCATCCGCTCCAACTTCAGGGAGGGGCTGACCACACTGGAGTACTTCATCTCCACGCACGGTGGCCGCAAGGGACTGGCGGATACGGCTCTACGCACCGCCGACGCTGGGTATCTCACCCGCAGACTGGTAGACGTAGCTCAGGATCTCATCGTGAATGAAGAGGATTGCGGCACTCGCGCAGGAATCTGGATTCGAAGACACGAAAGTGAAGTCATGGGAGAACCGTTCGCCGAGCGGATTCCAGGACGTATTGCGGCTGCCAAGATCGTCAATGAGAAAACCGGTGAGATCATAGTAGGCATTGGAGAGATGATTGAAGAACGCCACCTCACTTCGATAGATCGCGCTGGCATAGAAGAAGTATGCGTTCGCTCACCGATGACCTGCCAATTGCGCCATGGGATATGCGCAAAGTGTTACGGTCGCGACCTGGCGCGCGGAAAGATGGTAGAAAAAGGCCAAGCCGTGGGCATCATTGCGGCCCAATCCATCGGAGAGCCTGGAACTCAGCTTACGCTCCGTACCTTCCACACTGGTGGCGTTGCCGGTGGCGGTGATATCACGCAGGGTCTACCGCGTGTACAGGAACTCTTCGAAGTCCGCGTTCCTAAGGGAGAAGCCATTGTCGCAGATATCTCCGGTCGCGTGGAAATCAGCCGAGAAGGAGAGGCAAGGGTTATCCATCTGATCTCCGTGGAGACACGATTCGCAGAACACGTGGTTCCAGGAAACTACTCGCTGAAGGTGGAAGATGGGGAACATGTGGAGGAAGGAGATCTGCTGGCCAAGCGTGGAGACACAGAGGTGCGCTCACAAGTAACCGGCAATGCTATTGTTGATCGGGAGACCCGCCAGATCAGGGTACGCTATGAAGTGCGAGAGGAACATGAATACGAAGTGCCTGCTGCGACCCGCATCCGCGTACAGAGTGGTGCCGTCGTAGAGGCTGGAGACCAACTTACCGAAGGGGCCAAAAATCCCCATGCCATCCTTCGCATCCTGGGCATAGAGGCAACCCAGCGCTATCTCCTGACAGAGATTCAAGGAGTCTATCGCTCTCAGGGGGTGAGCGTCCACGATAAACACATCGAGACCATCCTCCGTCAGATGATGCGTCGTGTCAAGATCATCAGGGTTGGCGATACTCCCATGCTCCTGGGGGACTTTGAGGACCGTCTGGACTTCGACAGAATCAATTCGCAAACAATCGAGCAGGGGGGCGAGCCCGCTACTGCAGAACCAGCTCTGATGGGTATCACTAAGTCGGCGTTGAATACCGAGAGTTTCCTTTCAGCGGCCTCTTTCCAACACACCATCAGCGTGCTGGCTAGCGCTGCTATCGAAGGGAAACGAGACAATCTCCATGGTCTCAAGGAGAGCGTCATCATTGGCAAACTCATCCCCGCCGGCACCGGTTTCGGACTTACCCCCGAGAAGGCATTGACTGCCGAGGAACGAGTCGCAGCCGCGACTACGGCCTTCTTGGCCGGAACTGAGAAACTGGAGCTGGAGCAAGAGATGGCTGTTTCCATCAATCCCGAAAAGGAACTCGGGACCGTCGGAGAATAGCCTATGGCTGTTAAACTGATACGTCGCCAGCGACGGTCGCGCCATGAGAAGGGCAACCTCCTTTTGCATCTTATGGGAGCCGTTCTGGCGGCGAACCTTCTTCTGGTTGCCCTCACACTGGGCACGATGCTGGTAGCCACCGCTGGGGTATACTACTACTACGCCCGTGATCTCCCTCCTGCCGAAGAGATCGGTCTCCGCACTGCCGAGGCTTTTGAGACTACCCGCATCTATGATCGCACGGGCGAGCATGTCCTCTATGAGATCCTCGACCCCGAAGGGGGATTCCGCACCATGGTTCCCCTTCAGCAGATCCCTCTCCACTTGCGCAACGCCACCATAGCCATGGAAGAGAAGACCTTCTACGAGAACCCTGTCGGAGTAGATCTCGGAGGTATACTGCGAGCCTTCATCAACAACCTTCGGGGGCTGCCCGTACAGGGAGCAAGTTCCATCACTCAGCAGTTGGTCCGCAACGTAGTGATGACCCCCGAAGAACGATTTACCATCAGTTACGCTCGCAAGATCAAGGAAGCTATTCTGGCGTACGAACTGTCCCGCCGCTACCCTGGGCTGGAAGGCAAAGACCAGATCCTCGAGTGGTACCTGAACACCGTCCACTATGGTGGGCTTGCCTATGGCGTGCAGGCCGCGGCGGAAACGTATTTCGAGAAGAATGTCGAAGACCTGATCCTGGCCGAATGTGCTATGCTAGCACCCATACCCCAGTATCCGCTGCTGAACCCCATCGATGACTTCGAGACAGCAAAAAAACGCCAGGAGCTCTATCTGACGCAGATGCATCTCCAAGAATACATCACGGCAGAAGAGGCCGAGGCCGCCAAGAACGAAGAAATCACGGTCGTGCCACAGCGTTTCGATATCGACGCTCCCCACTTCGTCATGTACGTCCGAGAGCTGTTGGTGGAGAAGTATGGAGCCGAAACAGTCTACGGAGGAGGACTCCAGGTACGCACGACCCTGGATTTCGATATCCAACGAGAAGCAGAGCGGATTGCCCGCAACCATATTGCAGAGATAGGAGAGCAGCACAACGTTAGCAATGCCTCCGTCGTGGTGATCCGTCCCGAGACCGGTGAGATACTGGCGATGATGGGCAGCCTGGATTACTTTGACACCTCGATAGACGGCCAGGTGAACGTGTCCATCTCATCTCGACAACCAGGCTCATCCTTCAAGCCTTTCACGTACGCAACGGCCCTTGCGCGAGGCTACACCGCAGCTACGATGATCATGGACGTGCGTACCAGCTTCCCGGATGTAGGCGGCATACCCTATGTGCCGGAGAATTACACGCGCAAGTTCTACGGCCCCATTCTTCTGAGACGCGCGTTGGCCTGGTCCCTGAACGTGCCTGCCGTTGTTATGCTACATGAACTTGGTCTCTCGGATGTCCTGGACACCGCGCATCGAATGGGCATCACTACGCTCACATCCGGAGAGTACGGGCTGAGCCTCACCCTGGGAGGCGGCGAGGTGAAGCTCATAGATATGGTCTATGCCTTCAGTGTCTTTGCCAATGGAGGCGTCATGGCAGGAGAGCCCGTACCGGAGGAGCGACTGGAGCCTGGATTCAGAGAACTCGATCCCGTCGCCATACTGGGGATAAAGGATTCTCGGGGGAATGTATTGGAAGAGTTCAAGGGCCCTCGGACCCGAGAGATCCTGCGACCACAAGTGGCTTTCCTCATGAATGACATCCTTTCTGACAACAATGCCCGCGCCCGAATGTTTGGAATAGATAGCCCGCTGCATCTGGAGAGACCAGTTGCTGCAAAAACAGGAACGACTGACAACTACCGTGACGCCTGGGCCATCGGCTTCACGCCCCAGATAGCCGTAGGGGTATGGGTAGGCAATAGTGATAATGCCGAGATGAAGAGCCTCCCGGGCGTTCGAGGAGCAGGACCAATTTGGCACGACCTGATGGAGTACATACTTGAACCCCTGCCAGTAGTAGAGTTCGCTGAACCACCTGGCCTGACACGCATGGGAGTTGATGCCACCTCGGGACTTCTTCCCACAGAATACTCTCCCGCGCGCATCACCGAGCTTTTCATTCAGGGAACTGAACCCACCAGTTATGACAGCGTCCATAGACCGTTCCGCATCTGTAAGACTTCCGGCAAACTGGCCACCGTCTATTGCCCACCCGACCAAACCGAAGATGTCGTACTTGATATCTTCCCTCCAGGTACTGAGGATTGGGTACGAGAATCAGGGATTCCCCGGCCGCCTGGCGGATACTGTGACGTCCATGGGCCTAACCTGGCCGCTTCCGACGTAGCGATAACCAGCCCCCAGGCCTATTCCTACGTACGCGGCGATGTGCCTATCCTTGGAAATGCCAAGCCGTCTCGCTTCAACCTCTTCCGGTTGCAATACGGAGAAGGTATGGACCCGTCCTCGTGGACCCAGATCGGCGGAGATCGCTACGACAAGGTAGATAACAACGTACTGGGGCACTGGGATACCAGCGCTCTGGATGGCCTGTACAGCGTAAAGCTGACGGTGATAGACAAGGATAATCACTACCGCGAAACGGCAGTCCCGATATCGGTGGACAACATCTCCCCCACCGTGAAGATGCTTCACCCTGAGGACTATGCCGTCTACGTGATGGAAAGGGACGAGTGGGTCAACTTCCAGGTGGAAGCAGAGGATAACACCTCCATGGACAGGGTGGAGTTCTACTTGGATGGTCAGATGTTCGATTTCACCACTGTGGCCCCCTACACCAAGAGGTGGACCATTGCCATGTCTAATACCGTGCCCGTGGGTATTACTTTGCCCGACCCCAATGTGGCCATCCCTGAGATCGTTATCGAAGGGGACCGAGTAACTTTCAGCAAGCTAATCACCAGCGAGAACACGATCGATTTCACCCAGATCATAACGGTTGGCAATCAGGTTACTGCAACGCATATTCTATCGCAGGATAGTTATCTCAGAGTAACACGATCTTTCCCCAGCGGCCGAGCCATCATCTCCGACACTATGGGCTACACGGAGACTCATTCCATTTACGTCATCGCTTTCGATGCAGCAGGAAACGAGCTAAAGAGCGAGACTCTCACGATTCTCATCATGCACGAAGAGGAAGAAGAGGAGAAACCCACCAGCCCCACAACAGCCATGCTGGGCACTAGCGAGATCTGGCATTGGATGCCCCCACCAGCTCGCAGGAAATGGCTCACAGGATAGTATTGCACTCGGAGGTTATCGGCGATGGATCAAGTAGGGACGCCACTGACTGGCGTCCCTATTGCTTCTCATAAAGCCAATAGTTGAGGTCATCTACGAACTTGCCTAAGCTATCGCCACCGTGGATTCGTATGCGCCGCAGCTCAAAGGGACGCTCCGAGGAGTGTAGGGTCCCTTGACGGATAGTGACGGCACCCCAGTAATGAGCCGAACGTAGCACAGCGACAACTTGATCGTCGTACGCTCCGGACGGATAAGAGAAGAATCGGACCGGCTCTTTGATACGCTCCTCAATGGCCTCCCTCGGGCCAAGGATCTGCCAGACGAGGTAGTCCACTGACTGCTTCTGCAGGTCCGCATGATTGTAGCTGTGCGCTCCAAACTCCATTCCCCCGGCGTGCATCTCGACGACATTATCCCAGGACATGTATTCTGGTCTGCTCTCATCCTGGAAGGCCGTGACCAAGAAGAACGTTCCGGTGAAGCCATGCTTGCGCAGCAACTCGTAGGCGAATTCATAGTTATCCACGTAGCCATCGTCAAAGGTGAGAACGACAGGTTTCTCCGGCAGAGAATAGCCTGTAGTCAGATGGAGCATCAAGTCGTGCAAAGTGATGCTTGTGAATCCAGCCTCTTTCAGATACTTTAGTTGAGCCTCGAACTTCTGAGGCGAGATAGAGAGGTCCCTCCGGATTGCATCCGCGTCTGCTGGAGGAACCGAGACATAATGATACATCAGAATGGGAACTCGGAGACGACGTGCGATCCCGTCGGGCGTCGGTTGCGGCTCCGGCGTGGGAGTTACCGTGGGAGTCGTGGTGGGAGTGCTGGTAGGAGTAGGAGATGGGGTGATGGTCGGTGGGAGCGGCGTGACCGTGGACGAGGGCGAAGGCTCAGGAGTGACGGTAGAAGTCGGAGATACAGCCTTCTCTTCGGAAAGCGGCTCTACGTTGCTCGAAGCGATCTCGCCGGCCCCGCCATGTGATGCTGTGAGGGAGGAATCATCAAGGGGAACACCGGCGTTCCACGGCCGCAATGCCAGTCCGCCGCACGCCAAGATGATAACAACCACAACAAAGATGCCCCAGGTAAGTTTAGCCTTGATCATATAGCACGCAATTATTCCCTGAATCAGTATTCTCGCGGTGTCCCATCTTACCGCACTCATTCAGAGATGTCAAATCAAGTCGATTCAAGCTCCTTTACAGGGATAACGTTCTAAGCCAGTCCGTGATTGGCGTTGATGGGCCGTCGGGTCACAGACCCGACTAGAGCACAGGGCTGGCAGCCGGCGTCTGCCTTCTGCTACATTTCCCCCCGAGTAACGCCCGTTGCAGCCTTAGACAGGTAGTGCTATAATGTAGCGTACATCGCTACGACGATAACTGTACTCCCAGGAGAGAGCCATGCTTAGCAAAGAAGAGCTCCTTGCTCGGGCTCACAAGCCCAGCGAGGATGCTATGAGACTGCACCCCTTCTATCGCGGCAAGATCGAGACGGTTCCCAAGTGCGTGATCCGCGATTTTCAGGACTTCGCCATCTGGTATACTCCCGGCGTGGCTGCCCCGTGCCGCGCTATCGAGGCCGACAAGGGGTTAGTATACGAATACACCAACAAGGGCAACACCATTGCCATTGTGTCCGATGGCACGCGCGTCTTAGGACTGGGCCACATTGGCCCGGAAGCCGGATTGCCCGTAATGGAGGGCAAAGCTCTTCTTTTCAAGTACCTGGGCGGTGTGGATGCGGTCCCCATCTGTCTCAGGACGGAAAGCGCCGATGAGATCATCAACACCGTGAAGCTGATCCAACCTTCCTTTGGAGGCATCAACCTGGAGGACATCCAGCAGCCCAAGTGCTTCAAGGTGCTGGACACGCTGCGAGCAGATCCCAGTGTGGAGATCCCGGTGTGGCACGATGATCAGCAAGGCACTGCTACGGTACTGCTGGCGGGCCTGATCAATGCCCTGAAGATCGTGGGCAAAGATCTCAGCAACGTGCGCCTGACCTTGATCGGTCTAGGAGCCGCCAACGTCGCGACGCTGCGGCTTCTGCTGGCCAGTGGAATGACCCTGGATCAACTCGTCGCTGTAGATAGCAAAGGTGTCCTCCACCCCGAACGAACCGACATAGAGGAACGGCAGGAAGACTTTGGTCACAAATGGAAGGTCTGCCTTGAGAGCAACGCGGATGGCCGACGAGGAGGAATTCAGGAGGCTCTCCGGAACGCCGACGTTTGCATCGCCTTCTCGCGTCCAGGCCCAGGATCCATCAAACCAGAATGGGTCGCAGGAATGGCCAATGATGCCATCGTCTTCCCGTGTGCCAACCCCATTCCTGAGATTTGGCCCTGGGAAGCAAAGGAGGCCGGTGCACGTATCGTGGGGACTGGGAGATCGGACTTTCCCAATCAGCTCAACAACTCCCTGGGTTTCCCGGGCATCTTTCGAGGCACCCTGGACGTTCGGGCAAGTACCATCACTGATGAGATGTGTCTGGCAGCAGCTACGGAATTGGCTCAATGTGCCGAAGACCGCGGCATTGATGAAGACAACATAGCCCCTACGATGGACGAGTGGGATGTCTTCCCACGCGAGGCAGCGGCCGTGGGCATGAAAGCGCAGGAACAGGGCCTGGCACTCCTGACCATGACTCGCCAGGAACTGTACGACAAAGCCTCCGCAACGATACGAAAAGCCCGCGAGACGACCCAGTTGCTCATGCGAGAGGGCATGATCGCACCAGCGCCCACAGAATAGTTGTAGGGGCAGGGTAGAAAGTACGTCGATGGATAAATCCAGAGAAGAAACGATGAGTGATAGGGCGGCGGCAGGATCCCCTGCTTTCAGATACTTCGATTTCGTGATGGCCATCTTTGTGGCCGTTCTACTGATCAGCAACGTCGCCTCGGCGGCTAAGATCGTCAATCTGGGCCTGCCCATCCTGACTTTTGACGCCGGCACGTTGCTCTTTCCCATCAGTTACGTCTTCGGGGATATCCTGGTCGAGGTCTATGGCTATCGTCGCTCTCGACGCGTCATCTGGATCGGCTTTGCCAGCGCTGGGCTGTTGAGCTTAACCCTATCACTAGTGCGGCGGCTGCCGGGTGAGGCCGAGTGGATGATGATCGTGGGAGACGAGGCCTTCGATGCGGTTCTGGGCACGCTGGCCTCCGGCCGCATCATCCTGGCATCGCTAGTCGCCTACTTCGCCGGTGAGTTCTCCAATGCCTACATCATGGCCAAGATGAAGATCCTGACGAAGGGCAAGTGGTTATGGTCCCGCACCATAGCATCAACTATTGTAGGGGAACTAGTAGATACGCTTCTTTTCGTCATCATCGCCTTCGGTGGCATCTGGTCAACGGATCTGCTAACGTCCATCATACTCTCGAACTACGTCTTTAAGACCAGCATGGAGATCGCCGTGACTCCCATCACCTATCGCACCATTGCCTTCCTGAAAAAAGCCGAACAGATAGACCACTATGACTATGATACCAACTTCAACCCCTTCAGATTGAAACTATGAGAGCAGGTGCTGACGTGACCGACTACAGTGAGATACCCCTCTTCCCCGAAGACGTCCTGCCTTCCGATCATCGCTCGGGCTTCGTTGCCCTGGTCGGAAAACCCAACGTAGGCAAATCCACCCTGCTAAACGCCTGGGCCGGTCAGAAAATCGCCATCGTCTCACAAAAACCTCAGACCACCCGACACCGCATTCGTGCCATGGTCACTCTCCCCGATGCCCAGGTGATCTTCGTGGACACGCCCGGCATTCACGAACCTCGCCACAAACTGGGTGAATTCATGGTAGCAACGGCCACGCGCGCTGTGCCAGATGCGGACCTGGTGCTCTTCGTCGTGGATGCCTCGCAGCCACCGTCGAAAGAGGATCATCTCATCGCGGAGCTGATCCGCAAGAAGGGCAGAGCTTCCACCATGATCGCTCTCAACAAGATGGACCTGGTGACGTCGGATGTCCTGGAGATACGACATACCGAGTATAGCGCACTGCTCAAGGATGCCCTCCTGATGCCCGTCTCCGCTACCCAGGAGGACAGTAGCGAGGAACTCCTGAGCACCATCATCGCCCAGCTTCCCCTCGGGCCACGTTACTATCCCGCCGATCAGGTAACGGATCAGGACGAACGTTTCATCGTGGCGGAGTTGATACGAGAACAGATCCTGCAGCAGCTACACCAGGAAGTGCCCCACGCTGTCGCCGTAATGGTGGTAGATTTTAAGGAAAGACCAGAAAAGGACCTGATCTACATCAGCGCCAACGTCTTCGTTGAGCGGGAGTCGCAGAAAGGCATCATCATCGGCGAAAGCGGGCGGCAGCTCAAGCGCATCGGCAAAGCCGCACGCCAGGAAATCGAGCAGATGTTGGAGCGAAGGGTCTATCTCGAACTCTGGGTCAAGGTGAAGAAGAAATGGCGCAAAGACGAGAATGAACTGCGGCGGCTGGGGTACGCACTGCCGAAGAAGAGATGAACCGGGCATCAGATCACTTTCTGTACCATCAAGCGGGATGCTGGACAAACCTCCTCGCCCATTGTATAATGGGCCATGTTGAAAGCTCGTACCGACTGGAATCGAAAGCCTTTCAGACCATCGCCGTGCAGGACATTTCGGCTGGCGTTACATGCGAAGAAAG
>JAKLPW010000270.1 GCA_022013675.1 Anaerolineae bacterium
CCTGCGCGCGGCGGGCAAGGGCTTTCAGAGCTACGTTGCCAGGGCGGAGAGTGAGTATTACACTACGTATGTCCGAGGACGCGTGGCGGAGATAACCGTAGACGATGAGGAGTGCCCGGTGATCAAGTACGAAGACACTCTGGCTGGGCGGCCGGAGAGTGCCACCGTGGACTTGGCGGTGCTGGCCATCAGCCTGGTGCCTCGGCGTGGTGTAAAGGAGCTTGCCGCTCTTCTAGGTGTGGAACTTGACGAGTACGACTTCATCAAGACCGACCCGTTCTCACCTGTAGACACGAGTCGGCCCGGTGTGCTCGCATGCGGTTACTGCAGGGGCCCGGCAGACATTCCCGAATCGGTGGCGCAGTCAAGCGCCGCCGCGGCGCGGGCTGCCGAGATCGTGGTGGGGGTCTAGACGATGGAAGAGGCCAGAGTAGGCGTTTTCGTCTGCGATTGTGGGAGCAACATCGCTGGTTTTCTAGATGTACCAGCGCTGGTCGAATATGCAAGAGAACTGCCTCACGTCGCGATGGCACTGGAGAATATGTACACTTGCTCGGACGCTGGCCGGGCGGAGATTATCAAAGGTATCACCGAGCTCAGTCTGAACCGAGTGGTTGTGGCCTCCTGCACGCCTCGCACTCACGAGCCTCTGTTCCGGTCGACTTGTGAGGAGGCTGGCCTGAATCCCTACCTCTTCGAGTTTGTCAATATCCGCGATCAGTGCTCCTGGGTTCACATGGAGGAAAGGGAGCTGGGGACACAAAAGGCCAAGGACCTGATTCGGATGGGAGTGGCCCGAGCAGTCCTGCTTGAGCCCAAGGAGAGACTCGGGATCGAGGTCGTTCGGACTGTGCTCGTGATTGGGGGTGGTGTGGCGGGGTTGAGCGCCGCTCTCACCCTCGGGCAGCTTGGTTTCGAGGTCAAGGTAGTGGAGCGGGAGCCGCAGCTCGGTGGCCTGCTCTTGGATATGCATCGGCTGTATCCCACGGGGGTCAGCGCGCGAGCGTTTGTACAGGAGAAGGTGAAAGCAGTTCTCAATCATCCTCGTATTGAGGTGCTGACTGACGGCGAGCTGCGCGAGGTCAAGGGTTTTGTGGGCAACTTCGAGGTGACAGTGGACCAGCAGCAGGGTGGGGAACTCACCTTCAGTGTTGGGGCGATCATCGTTGCCACTGGTGCCAAAAAGCTCAAGCCGGCTGGGCTGTTCGGTTACGATGGTAAGGCGGTAATAACTCAGGACGAACTGGAAGGGCTGCTGGAAGAGCGAGACGGGATGTTGGGGACGCAAGCTCGTTCGGTGGTAATGATACAGTGTGTGGGAACACGCGGCGAAATCCGCTCCTATTGCTCACGGATCTGCTGCATGACTGCCGTCAAGAACGCGACGCACATCAAGGAAGCTAACCCTCAGGCACAGGTGATTGTGCTGTACCGGGACATGCTGACTTTGGGAGCGATCTACGAGAACCTGTATCGCGAGGCAAGAGGCCGAGGAGTGACGTTCATCCAGTATGATCCTCAGCGGCCTCCGACAGTTGACGACGGCCAAGTAATTGTGTATGACGAGCTGTTAGGCCAAACGCTTTCCATTTCTGCAGACTTGGTCGTATTGTCCACGCCGCTGGCGGGTCAGGATAGTTCAGCGGACCTCGCCCAGATGCTTAAGGTCCCCGTTGACAAGGATGGCTTCTTTCTGGAGGCCCACGTCAAGCTCAGGCCGTTGGATTTTGCGACCGACGGCATATTCCTCTGTGGGTGCGCCCGCTGGCCATCCGACGTCGGGGAGAGCGTCTCTCAGGGCCATGGAGCAGCGGGGCGGGCGGCGATCCTTCTCGGCAGCGGAGTTGTGCTCGTGGAGCCCGTCGTTTCAGTGGTCGACGAGGAGAGATGCATCGGCTGTGGGTTGTGTGAGACAGCGTGTCCATACAATGCCATTGTGTTGCAGGATGTAGAGATGGGCCGCAGGGCAAGCACTGTGGCTGCTTCCTGCAAGGGCTGTGGGGTGTGTGGGGCTGGCTGCCCGGCCATGGCGATTACTATGCAGCATTTCACCAACGAACAGCTCTGCGCCCAGATCGACGCTTTTGCGGAGATAGCAGCATGACACCCACAAGCAAATTTGTTCCAAGAATCGTCAGTTTTCTGTGCAATTGGTGCTCCTATGCAGGGGCGGACCTGGCAGGCGTCTCACGCTTCCAGTACCCCCCAACAATTCGAGTCATCCGGGTAATGTGCTCAGGTCGGGTTGACCCTTCTTTCGTTGTGAGATCCTTCCTAAACGGAGCTGACGGTGTGATGATCTTGGGGTGTCATCCTGGAGATTGTCACTATGCCACCGGCAACTACTATGCTCGCAATAGGGCGGAAGTTCTCGGATGGCTGCTCGATCTGGCTGGGCTGGATGCCAGCCGCCTGGTTCTGGACTGGGTCTCCGCGGGAGAAGGGCAGCGGTTTGCCAGCCTCGTGAGCGACTTCACGGAGAAGATTACGCGCCTCGGTCCACTGGGGTCAGGCGACGGACTGGGGGAGCAGGACCTGCGAGATCGACTCCTGGCGTGCCGAAACGTCGTGGAGAGTGAACAGGTCAGGTGGCTGGTGGGGAGGGAGCGAGAAATGCTCGCGAACAAGAACGTGTACGGCGAAGATGTCAGTGAGGAGACATTCCATACTCTGCTTCGGTCCAAGCTCGCCGATGAGTTCCTGCGAAGTAGGCTGCTGCTCCTGACTGCCGGCCGATCCTTGTCGGTGAAGGAGATGGCGAGGGAGATGGGTACGGCTTCCAGTGTGATCTTACGGCATGTTGGCGTTCTGGAGCAAGCCGGTCTGATGAGCTTGGCAGGAATTGACGACAATTCACCCAAGTATCGTGCGGCATGATCGTGGGACATGATCGTGGGACATGATTGCGGGACATGATCGTTGTACTTGTGCAGAGCAGTAATCGTTGCGGTTCGGACTGTGACTCCGGAAAAAAGGTGCTAGGTTGTCGATGAGCGGAGAGCATACTAAGCCAGGTAATGTTGTTGGCGCTGCGATGGTCGTTGGTGGCGGGATTGGCGGGATTCAGGCCGCGCTTGATATGGCCGAGTCTGGGCTGAAAGTCTATTTGGTGGAATCCTCGCCCAGTATCGGCGGTGTCATGTCGCAGCTGGACAAGACCTTTCCCACCAATGATTGTTCGATGTGCATTGTATCTCCCAAGTTGGTGGAGTGCGGACGGCACCTGAACATTGAGATCCTCACGTGTGCCAAGGTAGCCAAGGTCGCCGGTGATGTTGGGAACTTCGCAGTCCAGATCGAGCAGCAGCCAAGGTACATCGATGTGGAGCGGTGCACTGGCTGTGGGGTGTGCGCCCGCTCCTGTCCGGTGAGCGCGGTTGACACGTTCAACGAGGGGCTGAACGAGCGCTCTGCGGCGTATATCCGCTATCCTCAGGCAGTGCCATTGGCGTTCGCCATCGACCGGGAGAAATGCATCGGCTGTGGACTGTGTCAGAACCTGTGCTTGGCCGATGCTATCAAGTACGACGACCAGGCGCAGATGATTGAGCGTGAGGTTGGAGCGATCATTCTGGCACCAGGCTTCGAGGAATTCGACGCGCGGGCGCGAGGGGAGTTCGGCTACGGTCGCTTCCCCAACGTCGTGACCAGTATCGAATTCGAGCGCATTCTGTCGGCATCTGGACCCTATAGGGGCAGAGTGCAGCGGGTCTCGGATGGCGACATACCGACCCGGATTGCCTTCATCCAGTGCGTCGGATCGCGGGACGCTGCCCACGATCGAGGCTACTGCTCCTCTGTCTGCTGTATGTACGCTACAAAGCAGGCGATCATCGCCAAAGAGCACATGGACCAAATAGAGGCAACCGTTTTCTACATAGATCTTCGGGCCTACGGCAAGGACTTCGACAAGTACGTGGACCGTGCCAAAGAGCAGTACGGCGTGCGCTACGTCCGCCACTCGATCTCTCTGATCAGAGAGGATCCGCGCACTGGCAATCTGCTGCTCAAGCGGGAGGCTGACGACGGCCAGATTATCGATGAGGAGTTTGACTTGGTCGTCCTGTCGGTTGGCTTCGATCCATCATCAGGCGCGAAAGACCTTGCCGAGGTGATGGGCATTGAGCTGAACGACTATGGGTTCTGTAGAACCGCGCCGCTGGAGCCGCTGTCCACGTCCAAGCCAGGAGTCTTCGTGTGTGGGGCGTTCAGCGCACCTAAGGATATCCCGGAGACGGTGATGCAGGCCAGTGGTGCTGCAGCGGTAGTCGGTGAACTGCTGGCTTCGGCCAGGGGTACCTTGGTAACGGCGAAGCAGTACCCGCCGGAGCGCGATATTCGAGGCGAGCCGCCTCGCGTTGGAGTCTTCGTTTGTTCTTGCGGGACCAACATCGGCGGCGTAGTGCGTGTGCCTGACGTTGTGGAGTATGCCAGGACGCTGCCCAACGTGGTGTATGCCGAGTGGAACATGTACACTTGCTCGCAGGACACGCAGGACAAGATCCGAGAGAAGATTGAGACTGAGGGAGTGAATAGGGTCGTTGTGGCGTCCTGCTCTCCGCGTACCCATGAGCCCTTGTTCCGCGAGACACTTCA
>JAKLPW010000271.1 GCA_022013675.1 Anaerolineae bacterium
AACAAGGAATTCGCGAGACGCCTGTCTGATCTTGACTGGGACTCCACAAGGTACAGCTACTACATTGCCCGCAGTCACGAGCAAGCGGAAGCGATGACGCACATGTCACTTGAGGAGCAGAAACGATACCTTCTGGAGCATGGTGAGACGCTGATCTTTTCCTATAAGCAGACGGACCACGTCAAGAATCGAATTGCAGTCGAAGTGCAGTTTGGCAAGTATGCCTTCGTTGCCTATGACATCTTCGTCAAGCACCTTTTGTTCTACGCCGGCCGAACCATCAATGTAGGGGTCGAGATCCTTCCCATGAAGTCGTTGCAGAGTGAGATGTCCAGTGGCATCGCCTACTACGAAGGCGAAGTGTAAAATGTGCTAAGGCACGGCAGAACCAACCCTCCGGTACCGCTTCTCCTCATTGGCATTGAACCCGATTGATTCAAATGATATCCACCCCAGCAGTTTGGACGGATCTGCTTTCTCAGACAAATGATCACATCTCCGAGAGTGTCCCGTGGAAGTCAAAGTCATTCGCAGCAAGCGACGCAAGAAGACCATCGCGGCCCGGCTTACAGACGGCGGGGTGCTTGAGATACGCGCGCCGCAGAATATCTCCGAGAAGGAGCTGCAGGAGGCCATTGAGAAACTGGGGGTACGCTTGCAGCGCAAGCGCCGCCTGCGCGCAGAAAAGGCTGACGCTGCGCTCCAAGGACGGGCCCAGGAACTGAATCACCGCTATTTCGACGGCAAGCTCCAGTGGCACTCGATCCGCTACGTCACGAATCAGAAGAGAAGCTCAGGTAGCTGCTCGCCAGGGAAGGGCACGATCCGGATCTCTGACCGGCTGCGGGACTATCCCGCCTGGGTGCGTGACTATGTCATCGTCCACGAACTGGCGCATCTCATCGAGCCCAATCATTCCAAGCGTTTCTGGGACTTGGTCAATCGGTATCCCAAGACCGAGCGTGCGCGGGGTTTTCTCATCGCCATGGGCGTGGAGCAGGACGAGGGCTGAGAAATCCCGGATACGAGGGAAGAGCGCGAGCCTTATGTGTCCCTGTGCCGGTGGAGCGAGGTGACTGGGTATGTCCTATCTGGGGTTGTTGTTCCTGGCTGGGATCATCTGCCGCCCTGCAACTTCCTCAAGCATCCTCTTTATCAGTTCGTCATAGCCAGGCCTCGAGTAGAACTCCCTCATTGTGACGCATCCCTCGAACTCACTGCACTCCCCGCAAAGCAGCAGCCCCTTCTCTTCACAACACGTCCTGATGGGGCAATCCCTGCCTCTTGGGTAGTCCCTGGGGAGCCAGCAGCAGCGAAAGTCGTTCTCAGAGTTCACCACCCCGCTTTCGTCCCCTGTCAGGAAACGGCTGTAAGTATCGCAATTGCGACAGTCAACCCCGCAAAAGAGCATGGGTCGTCCGGCTAACAAATCCTCCTTTTGCATGGAAGACCTCCATCGAGCTTTTTATCTGGGAAGATGACCTCACGCAAAAGCGCGAAGGACGCCAAGAACGCAGTGGCTTGCACTCCCTTTGCGTTCTGAGCGTCTTTGCGTGAGTCTTTTCTGCTATGCGGAGAACGGTTGCAGGTGTTTAATGAAGTGCGTTTCCAGCGCCCGATAGTGCTCTTCCTCGTGAGTGTCTAGCGCTGCTATCAATCGCTCCCCGTACCTGTCCAGCACCGAGCCGAAGGTCACGTGCAGCAACTGTCGTCCATCGAAGAGGTCGAGCACGCCAGGGAGTTGGCCATCCGTCAGTTCGTTGGGCAGGGGTACCTTGCTCGGGTCGGCGGAGACGTGGTACGTGGCCTTGTCTTCTCCGTACCGGTCGTGAGCCAAGGCCAGGATGGCGCGGAAGAGGTCGGGATCAACACCTGCGATGGCCCGCAGCGCTTCTAGATAGCTGGTGCCGGCCGTCTTCAGGTGGACCAGTTCCTTTGCCTGTCGGGCCGCGATGGGATAGACGCTGAACTTGTCTGACCCGGAGTGCAGGCTCAGCTTGTACGGCCCCAGCGCGCGAGCGATGGCGGCATGTTGGGCAAAATCGGCCTCGAGCTCTTTCAAATCTCCGATGTAGTCCACGCCCTTTTCGAAGCGTCCGATGTAGCGGGGTGCCAGGCTGACCCACGCCACTCCCAGTCGGCGCAACTCGGTGGCGATGAAGAAGTGTTCCAGTGGCGAAGTGGGGGTGTCGGTCTCATCCACCGAGACCTCTAGCTCAAAGGGGCGCTCGCCCATGGCCGCAGTCAGGTGAGTGTACATCCGGGCAGCATGGAGGAGGGCACGTTCATATTTGCACGCGGCTCGCAGTAGGGCGGTCTCGTCGAACTCCAAGAAGAACGTCTCCACCCAGAAGCGGTGGCCCACGTAGCGACTTCGCATTCGCTCTGGCAGGTCCAGTAGGTCATCCCACGGAAGGGCGTCGAACTTGCTACGCAGAACCTCGACGGGATCAGTGTGAGCGGCGTTATCCACGTGCTCGCGGGGATCCACGGTGTAGAAGGTGTAGCCGGCCTCCACGCAAATGTCCACGTCGTCGGTCGTTTTCAGGTGATCCGCGTCGGCACCCCATGCTTGGCGCCAGCCCTCCTGGAAAACACCCCACAGGGCATCGTCTATCACCTGCTGGGGCGAGCGGTCGGTGCGGGCGTTCTCGCGCATGGACTGCTGGGCCAGGATGGGGGCGATTCCTCCCACCTGGCGTAGGGCGTGAATGTGTCCCGGCGTTGCTGATCCCAACCGGTCGCCACAGCCGGCGCTCGTTCTCAGGCCCAGGGATTGGGGCCTGAGCCACGACAGTCTAGAGCGCAACACGGCTGCATTGGCTGCCGTAAGGGAGCAAAGCAATGCCTCTTCCCGCCTGGTCCCCGAGAAGCCCTCGGTTTCTCCAACGATGCCCAGT
The DNA here is from genome assembly GCA_022013675.1 of Anaerolineae bacterium. Classification (GTDB taxonomy): domain Bacteria; phylum Chloroflexota; class Anaerolineae; order JAKLPW01; family JAKLPW01; genus JAKLPW01. The sequence goes on from JAKLPW010000271.1 coordinate 2,901, forward strand.
ACCTTCCCCTCGGAGCCGCGCCCCAGGAAAAAGGTCGTCCCGTCAACCTCTGTCACCGAACGTGGATAGACATACAGTCCGGTCATTCGTTGTAGTTCTTCGGTCATTGACTTTACTCTCCTGAGTAAGTGTAGTTGGCCGTAGATGTCCATTCTCACTTGAAAGCCATCATGGTTCTTCCTCTGTTTCTGACTGATGTATCCGAATCCGACCAATCTCGATAATCCAGAGATTGTTCGCCACAGGCACTTGAGTGAGCACTCGCAGAAAACGACGGACCAGTTGTTCCAGCAGAGCAAGACTCGGATTCCGGGGGACCCGAATGACAACGATGCCGCCCGCTTGAGTCGGTGCGAAACGGGTCACGTCTGTGAAATCCAGGTCCAGTGTTACCAGACAGTACGGTTCAGCACAGCACACTCCATAGAGATCCTGGTCTGAGCATCCCTCTAGGCCCTGGTCACGGACCGTTCGAACCTCGTGTCCTGCAGCGCGTAGGAGTCGCTGAGTTCGAGTTCCGAGGTTCTCATCGAGCTTGAGCTTCATACTGTTGCCTCGGCCGGGATATCGACATATCGTTCTCGGGACATCTCGGCCCCGTAGGCGATGGCAGCTCGGACATCCTCCTCCGTCAATTGAGGGTACTCTGCGAGAATCTCCTCAGTACTCGTCCCACTGGCCAGGAAATCAAGAATCAGGGAAACCCAGATTCGGGTGCCACGAATGCAGGGTTTGCCGAAGCAGACGTTTGGGTCGATGGAAACGCGCTGTAGAAGTGGATTCATCTTTATCTCTCCTCCTTGGCCCGAGTTTGTCGAACTGTGCTTGTCATTTGAGAGTTTGCTACGACACTGCCTTATATTACCCTCATTATCTGTGCTTAATATAGAACAGGTTCGCGGGAGTGTCAAGTGGGGACAACGCATTCTGGAGATAGATCCCTCGGCAAACACGAACCGTCTGTCAGATGCTGGGTGCGAACCAAAAGGACAACCTGACTGGAATGCGTCGTCCCTTCTTGACATCCCCACGCTCCTGTTCTATATTATGAATCGGGGATGGTGAAGGTACAGAAACGACGCTGTAGTCCCTCCAGCGCGCGGTGTGCAACTCGTGTTCGCTTCGGATCATTCCATCTCGACAAACACGCTGTACCAGAGCTACTGCTACGCCTTACACGTGTATCGCGAGCACATGATGTACTAACCACACGTGACGTAGGACATCATCCTCGTCGCAGCACTTGACACTCCCGCGAACCTGTTCTATATTGAGTACAGATGATGAGGGTAAAAAGGCAGTGTCGTAGCAAACTATCAAATAATAAGCACGGTTCGACAAACTCAGACAAGACAGGAGAGATAAAGATGAATCCACTTCTACAGCGCGTTTCCATCGACCCAAACGTCTGCTTCGGCAAACC
>JAKLPW010000025.1 GCA_022013675.1 Anaerolineae bacterium
CCAGCCTTTGATCATGGTACTGTGTCTCGTCTCCCACGTTCCCATCCGCAATAGACAAACATCTGTTGGAATCGCTTGACCCGGGAGGTTGACTGACCATTACCTGCACTTCCTTCGTCTCATCAAGAGGCGGTATGGGTCCGCGTACGATCAATGTGAAGCGATGAATCATGCTACTGTATGATTATAACACAGTGGCACAGCAGCGTCAACGCTCTTCGTACGGTGACATTGTCACTACAATCTGACAGGCGAGGGAGAAGAGGGGAAATGCTTCTGTCCTGCAAGAAAGGGTATATAGCAGAGAAACCGCGAGATTGCTCGCGGTTTCTTGTGACAAGTGGCGCATCTATGAGGCGGAAGCGACGGGATTCGAACCCGCGATCTCCGGCTTGACAGGCCGGCATGTTAGGCCACTACACCACGCCTCCACAATCGCAGACGGTATGATACCAGAATCTGCTACTTTCGTCAAACCAGCATCTCTATAATGGCATCGATCAGGCCGGGACATACCATCAGCACGAAATAGACCACCATGCTGCATCCGATGCTGGCCGTCAGACCGTAGCGTCTACGTACGTATCCGTAGATTCCTCCCAGTACGCCCATGGCGGCGGTGATGATCAGGAGCGCGAGAAGGGGAGTGGTGGGCAGCCAGTAGATCAGGCCCGCGAGGGCGTAGGCTCCTATGCTGGGCAGCAGGCCTCGCTCCTGTTGCAGATAGCCCCGAAAGAAGGCCTCCTCGATGGGGGCGGCGATGAAGATCAGGCGATGAAAGAGGGCCAGGACGTCGTTGGTCACGAACAACTGTCGTGCCATGGCATGCAGCGGGTCCTTCAGGAAGATCAGGAGAGGCAGAGAGAGAATTAGTCCCAGCAGTGCTCCTCGTCCGAGATTGAGGAGGGAGTAGTCCAATTCCAGGTATCCCCGCTCGGCATAGAGCAGCACTGCCGTCCCCAAGGCTATCCAAAGGATGGTCAATCTGAGCTGGGGACCTATGGCCCAGGTTCCCAACCCAAGACCCGCGAAGACCAGGAAAGCAAGATACGGGTCAACGCTATCATAGGCATTGCTCTGTTCATTCGATGATTGTCTGGGCATCTCTCACCCTCCTAGAAGCCACTTAACCTTGGACAACGCAAGGGCAATATCCTCTTTCTTGATGCCATAGTGAGTTACAGCGCGGAAGCTCTGGTCTCCAATGGCCAGGATCTTGATCCCCGCTTCGTTAAGCTTCTGCTGGAACTGATCGGCTGGCATTACCTCGGGGGATAGACCAAAAAGGACGATGTCGGTACGGATGTCTTCGGGCTCTATCTCTATTCCTGGGAGCTCAGCCAGGCCCGTTGCCAACAAGTGGGCGTTGGCGTGGTCTTCCTCCAGCCGATCTACCATCTGCTCCAGAGCGACTATGCCAGCGGCAGCAATGATGCCCGCCTGTCTCATGCCGCCGCCCACGATCTTGCGGTTCCTTCTGGCTTCGTGGATGAACTCCGCACTGCCGCAAATCATGGATCCGATAGGAGCGGATAGACCCTTGGAGAGGCAGAACATCACTGAATCCACGTCCTTGGTCAGCTCCTTGGGAGCTATCTCAAGGGCAACGGCAGCGTTGAAGATCCGCGCGCCGTCCAGGTGCACGGAGAGATCGTTGTCGCGAGCGACTGTACACATGGAGGCCGTTTGCTCAGGGGACAAGGGGGCTCCTCCGCAGCGATTGTGCGTGTTTTCCAGGCAGAGCAGGCGACTGCGCGGATAGTGGACGTTATCGGGCCTGATGGCAGCCTGTATTTCCGCTGGGTCCATGCTGCCATCTGGGAGATTGCGGACTGTCCGGGTGTGCACTCCTCCCAGGGCCGAGACGCCACCGGCCTCGAATAGAAAAGTATGGGCCAGATCCCCCATGATGGCCTCGTCCCCTCTGCCGCAATGGGTCAACACCGAAACCAGGTTGCCCATCGTCCCGCTGCAGACGAAGAGGGCGGCATCTTTCCCCAAGCGTTCGGCGGCTAACTCTTCCAGGCGATTGACGGTGGGGTCTTCCCCGTAGACGTCGTCTCCGACTTCGGCGCGATACATGGCCTCTCGCATTTCGGGCGTGGGAAGGGTGACGGTGTCGCTGCGCAGGTCAACGATTCTCAATGCTATTTCTCCTTGGAACGATGAACGGTATTGTAATGACCCCATTATAGCCGTGCGGGGTGGTTATTGCAAGTGGAACTGCGCCGCATTCTCCAATCTGGTGTAACGCACCTACGGAAGCACGGTATTCGTGTGGCCAGAGAGGGGTGCAGGGTGATCAGCAGAATGTATGGCCATATTCGGGTGCGTTGCACCTTGCCAGTCGGGCCTGGCCCTGCTGACACAGGCAGGGTCCCTGCCGCGAAAATGACCTGCCCCTACAACTCAAGTCGACCCATCAGTACATCTTGACCACTTCGCGGTAGGTGCGTGGCAGGCGCGACTGGAGCAACTTGAACTCCTCCCGGGCCCGCTTGACGTCCGAGAGATCGAGCCGGACTACCTGATAGCCTTCGTTCTCCTCCTCAGAGGATTCTACGGTGGCGAGTACCTGGCCCCGAGGACCGACGACGAGACTATTGCCGAAGAAGGAGTAGGTGTATTCCTCTCCGGAGCGGTTGGCGGCCACAACGAAGGCTGAGTTCTCGTAGGCGCGGGCGAATGTGTAGCTGCGCCATTCGTTGGCGTGAGGGCTTTCCCAGTTTGCCGGGACGCAGAGTAACTCAGCTCCCTGTAGGGCCAGGCTGCGTGCTACCTCGGGAAAGGCCAAATCCCATCCGATGAGAATGCCGATGGTTCCGAAGTTGGTCTCTGCCACGGAGTAGCGGTAGCCGGGACGGAAAACGAGTTTCTCCTCGCCTTTGAGATGCGCCTTTTGGTAATCTGCCAGAACCTCCCCGTCAGGGTCAATTAGTATGGCTGCATTGTAGACCACGCTCTCCATCTTTCCCTTCTCGACCATACCGAAGAGGATGTGGGTTCCGAACTCCGATGCTCGTTGGGCCAGGTAGTTCACCGTATGGCCCGGCACACGCTCGGCCAGGTCGTTGAACTGGATACCACATTCGTATCCCGTCGTCGCCAGCTCGGGGAATACGATCAGATCAACGTGGTGCGAGGTACAGATCTCCTCGATCAGGTGATCCATGCGTTCGAGGTTCTCTTCTACCTTGCCAACGACGGGGCTGGTTTGCACCACGGCCACGGTTACTTCGCGCATTGCTGCCTCCTGGTCTGAGATGATCTAGTGTAACAGAACAAATGTGCTACATCATTAGTATACAACAAGGCGTCTTCTTCGTCAAGTACGCTTCGGGAGGGTATCGATAAGAGACTTTGGGAGTCTATAAAGTGTAGTACATATATTGGGTTCTATGCAGTACTGAATCATAATGTAGATAATAGTTACTTGGAGGAAGACTTCCGAAGTCTGGCGAGTAAGCTTCTCGGCTGGATGAACACGGGGCTATTCGATTCTTGGCCTCTGTTGGCGATTCATCGCAGAGATCGCCAACAGACTCAGGCAAATCTCAGCGTTTTCAGCGGGCTCTGCCGTGAGGTGCAGCCATCGGATGCATGAGTGCGTGTCGGATTGACAGAATATGGAGGCGGCTATATAATTACAGTGTATATTGGAGATGGTCAGCTCAGCCGGGCAGGGCCATTTCAGTTGGTAGTAGAGGAGTTTACATGACAGAAAGAAAGAGAAAAAGGATCAAGAAAGGAATGGAGTGGCAGCGGGTGGATCTTCACATCCACACCCCAGCATCACGGGACTTCAAAGAGTCAGGGATCACTTACTTGCAGATGCTACAGAAGGCAGAATCCCAAGGGCTGGATATTGTCGCTTTCACGGACCATAATACTGTTGCTGGATACGCCCGCATGCTTGGCAAGATCGAAGAGCTGGAGCTCTTGGAGCGCATGGGACGACTGCGAGCGGAGGAGAAGCGCACCTTGGAAGAGTATCGTCGCCTGAGGCAGAAGATGCTCGTGCTTCCGGGCTTTGAGTTCACTGCCACCTTGGGTTTTCACATCCTGGGTATATTCAGTGAGGAGATGTCCGTGCGAGCGTTGGAGCACATCTTGCTCCGGCTGAACGTACCAGAGGAGAAGGTGGAGCTGGGCGAGACTGAGGTGGGAGCCACCACAGACGTATTGAACGCTTATCGCATCATCGCGGAAGCGGAGGGGCTGGTCATTGCCGCGCACGCGAATTCCAACCATGGGGTCGCCATGCAGGGATTTGGCTTTGGGGGGCAGACTAAGATCGCCTATACCCAGGATCCGAACCTGCATGCCCTGGAGGTCACCGATCTTGAAAGCCGGAAGCGGCGTAGGACGGCGACGTTCTTCGATGGATCCAAGCCGCAGTACCCCCGGCGCATGCACTGTATCCAGGGTTCGGATGCGCATCGACTCAATTATGATCCCAACGATAAGAACAATCTGGGTTTGGGCGATCGTGCAACGGAGATCCTATTGCCGGACGTTAGTTTCGAAGCTCTGAAGGAGGTTTTCCTGGGAGATGACTTCGCCAGGACCCGTCCGTACCGTCCCGCGGAGATGCCCTTTGACCACATTGGAGCGGCGCGCCAACAGGGACCGAATATTGTGCAGTCCTTCCACGAAAGCCTGAGTCGCAAGGGTGGGCGCATGCATGCCATTTTGCGAGATGTGGTGGCTTTCGCCAACACCAATGGCGGTACCATCTACGTGGGATTGAGTACGAATACCAAAGTGAAGCCTGTCGGATTCAAGGATCCTGATCCAGCGATGGCTGAACTGCATGCCGAGATTCAGCGCATGATTACTCCCCCCATCAACATCAACATAGATGTACAACAGACCGAGGGGGTTAGAGTGGTGCGTGTATCGGTGCCCAAGGGGACAGATCCTCCCTACGTTCTAGAGGGGAGCAAAATATACATCCGACAGGAATCTGAGACCAGCCTGGCCATGAGGGATGAGATCGTGTCACTTCTCAAACAGGCCCTGTTGAAATCTCAGACCCCAAGCCCGGAAGAGACGTTGCAGCCACCGGAAGCAGCTACTGCAGCAGAGCATATCCAGGCGGAGGCAGGAGAACCAGGCACTCAATTAGAAGCCCCTCGCACGGGAGTCGAGATCGTTGCCTCGGTAGAACGCAAGGACGTGCTTTACCATACGATGAGGGACCTTCGCAACGGCAACGAAGTGCGCAACGTCACGCGCACCTCTGCCCGCAAACTCTGGCAGTATGCCATTGCTCAGCACGAGAAGGAACCCCTCAAGGACGCCCAGATTACCTGGGTGGGTGACGTGGGCCTTTGGCAGCGGTACAAGCGTGCAGGCAAGGTACGCTATGATCTGGTAGGCCGTGACGCCGATGGAAAGCAGCACGTCTACTACGGCGTAACAGACGATGGCATCCATGGCCCTTGGAAGCAGCTTGTGGGTGGTGACTGAGAGAGCAGAACCAAGTTGAGTGTCGGGAATGGTCGCAATAGAAGGGCGAGAAAGAGACCAGCGATAGCTGCAACCAATTGTCGCCGGATCACGTATATGTAGTGCAACAGAAAAGAATGCAAGGTGGACGAATGTCGGACTACGGACCGGATATCACTTCTGCGATACCAGTGTCGATTGGGTCTGCTGACACGGGGTGGGAGATCCGCGATGCTGTACGTGATATCTTCGAGATTCATGATATTACCTACGGCATTGGAAGGGCAAATGCTATCCGCTTGCGCGGCCGGCTGCTGATGGATTCCGGTCGGGCCTACGATATAGTTGATGAACGCTTCCGTCGTCTGGACTATACGCCTCTCTTCCGCCGAGATGGCGAGGTTGATGTCATCCTGGCTGTCCGAGCGGGTGCTCGGGTCGCGTCCTCCCGAACAACGGTTGCGTTGGTGTTGCTGGCGTTGACCATCTTGAGCATGCTCTTTGCAGGCGCGAATGGGAACGTGGTGGAGTCCAGGGGGTGGTTCTGGGGTCTGCTTTCTGGTTGGCCTTTCGCGGTGAGCCTTATCGTGATCCTCTTGGCGCACGAATTGGGGCACTACTTCACGGCGCGACACTACGGCGTACCAGTCTCTCTTCCTTATTTCATTCCCATGCCGTTTAACGTACTGGGGACCATGGGTGCCTTTATTCAGATGAAGGCTCCGCCGAAGAATCGTCGACAGTTACTGGCCATCGCGGCTGCAGGCCCGCTGGCGGGTTTCGTAGTGGCGGTCCCTGTGATGCTAGTCGGTCTATTTCTCTCAGAAGTGGGGTCGCTGCCATCAGAAGGCGTGTATCTCATGCTGGGGAACTCCCTGCTGGGCCTGGCTCTCCAGCGTCTTGTCTTCGGGAAGTTGTTGCTGGGCGGTGGAGAAGACGTTTTCCTGCATGGTGTTGCTCTCGCAGGGTGGGCTGGTTTCTTGGTGACCGCCATGAACTTGGTGCCCGCCGGACAATTAGATGGAGGACACGTCGCCTATGCGCTGCTGGGGGACAAGGCTGGACGTCTGAAGTGGGCGGTTGCTGTGATGCTCTTTGGGTTGGGGTTCCTCTGGGAGGGCTGGTTCCTGTGGGCAGCACTGAGTTTTGTCTTTGGCAGGGTCGTAGCTGTTCCCTTGGATGACGTCACTCCTCTTGGTGCACGGGGCCGGGCAGTGGCTATCGCCGTGGCCTTTATCTTTATTATGGTGTTTACTCCGGTTCCATTCGAGCTTGTGACGGTTTTGGGGATGGCGCCCGGGGTCTGAGCATAGGATAGTGCAAATGGTGGTCTGAGTGTTGTGGGATGAAAGGAGAAACGATGGAAATCTTTAATCGAGTAGTTGTGATTCTGGTCTTGGTGCTCTTGATCGCGGTATTGGTTTGGGCTATGCTTCAGCCTCTGTTTTTCGTGGAAGTACTCCAGGTAGCAGGAGAGGGGCTGAAGGAGATAGTATACTCCAACTATTTCCTGTATCTGAGTGTAGCCGTAGTGTCTCTGCTAGTAGCTCTTGTGTTTCTGTGGTTAGAGTTGCGTCGCAGGACTCG
>JAKLPW010000272.1 GCA_022013675.1 Anaerolineae bacterium
ATGTTGCCCATCGTGATTTTCCTGATTGGGCTTGTCCTCAGAGCCAAGATCGGACGTGCCTTTCGCTCAGCCATCACTATCGGCATTGCCTTTGTGGGCATCAACCTAGTCATCGGGCTCATGTGGAGCAACGTGGGCGACGCTGCGCAGGCAATGGTGTCCCGCACAGGAATCACGCTGGACGTGGTGGACGTCGGCTGGCCAGCCGCCGCCGCCATCGCATTCGCCGGCACCGTTGGCACCTGGATCATTCCTTTGTCCATCGCAGTGAACATCATCATGCTGGTGACCCGGAGCACAAAGACACTCAACATAGACATCTGGAATTTCTGGCACTTCGCCTTCACCGGTTCGTTGGTCTATGTCGCCTCGCAAAACCTGGCGCTGGCGCTGGCGGCTGCGGCCCTGAACGCTGCCATCGCCCTTTTCCTGGCCGACTGGACGGCTCCCGGCGTGCAGAGCTTCTACGATGTGCCGGCCATCTCCATTCCCCACGGCTTCTCGGCCGCTTATGTGCCCATTGCCATCCCGCTCAACAAGCTCATTGATGCTATCCCGGGTCTGAACAAGCTGGAGGCTGATCCCGATACCATCCAGAAACGCTTTGGCGTGCTGGGTGAGCCCATCATCGTAGGTGTGGTCATCGGCTTCATCTTGGGCTGTATGGCCTGGCTGGGCGACGCCACGGTGGGCAATTTCGGGGGGCAGCTTCAGAAGATCCTGGTGCTGGCCGTCAATCTAGGCGCGGTGATGTTGCTGATGCCTCGCATGGTGGCCATCCTGATGGAAGGGCTGATCCCCATCTCGGAGGCGGCCCGCGAGTTTATGAAGCGACGCTTCGCAGGCGGTGAGTTCTACATCGGTCTCGACTCCGCCATCCTGATCGGCCATCCGGCTGCCATCGCTACGGCGCTGATCATGGTTCCGATCACTATCGGCCTCGCCATCCTCCTGAACGTGCTGGGCGTGAACCGCATCCTCCCCTTCGCTGACTTAGCCGTGATCCCGTTCATGGTCTGCATGATCGCCCCCATCACCCGTGGCAACATCGTGCGCGGCGTGATCATTGCCAGCATCGTCATTAGCATAGGACTGATGCTCGGCACGAGCATCGCCGGGTTGCACACTGCAGCGGCAATTGATGCCCAGTTCGAGATGCCCGCGGGCGCGACTCAGATTTCTAGCATCTGCGACGGCACCAACCCACTGACCTGGCTGCTACTTAACTTCAGCAAGATCGGGGGCTGGATCGGCTGGGCTATCGCCGTGGTGATCTTTGGTGTAGTCCTGTTCCTGTACAAGCGGAACCCCACTGCCTGGGAGACCGCCGCCGGCGGCCCCAAGCCAGAGGCCTCTGCCTCCGCGGGTTAGGCGAGCTAGGCCTAATCGAGTGGCCAAGATGAGTGACGCACGGAGCGTTTCCCTGTGGGCGCTCCGTGTGTTATAATCCTTCGCGTACACAACCATCTGATCGTCGAGGCCACTCACGTGCGGTAGGTGTCTCTGCAATAGCCATGAGTCCGCCCTGGTCGGCATCGGCTCACTGGCCCTGAAGGTCTTCACACCGTCGCGTGATTGGCATCGAACGGGCAATCGGCATGGCGTGGGGAGAGGCTGCGGCGGAGGCCACCCCAGGCTTACTGCCGGAGATCACATGAACGTACTAGCAACGGACAGCACAGCGGCCCGGAGGGTGCTGACCTTGGATCAGACCAGGAGGTGAGCAATGGGTACAATTCATCGTTTCGTAGGTTCAAAGAGCACGTTCGACTGGGAGAGCGTGCCAGAAAAGATGGTAGATGCACCCGACACAGTAGGCGTGACGGGCAAGGTTCTTGTCGGGGCTAAGGACGGCGCGTTAGACTTCCGTATTCGCTACTTCCAGATAGAGCCGGGGGGTCATTCTTCGTTGGAGCAGCATCCCCACGACCATGGTGTCTTCATCCTGCACGGACGTGCACGGGTGCGGCTGGGGCCAGAAGAAATGGAGATGGAGCCGCGAGACGTAGTCTACATCCCAGGAAACGAACTCCACCAGTTTCAGGCCATCGGAGACGAGCCGCTAGGTTTCTTATGTGTGATTCCGGCGGTGTAAGCAGGTGAAGCCATGTTTCTAGCCTTTGTCAGGAGTATGTTGGGCAGTCTGGGTCGCCCGGTGCTGGACTTCATGATCAATAATCCATCGCTCGTCACCGGTGTTCTGACAGTGTGGCTGGGCGTATTCGTGGCCGGACGGCTGCAACTGCGGCACATCGAACGAAAAAGCGTGGAACTGGTGCTAGAGATGGGGCGGGAGTTGATCGCCAGGAAGCCCCACATCACAGCGAGGGGGCTCTATAAGCGCATCTATCCCCGTTGGTCCGAAGCGGTGCGGGAATGGGCATGGTTCGTGCCACACCGCCTGGACCTATGGCCGGTGCCGGCCAGACCAGAGACGGTCCAGCAGAAACTCCCCTTTTCCGCGCAGTGGATCGCTGAGGTGCTGCACCAATACGGTATCCCATTGGAGAAAAATGGAAGCAACACAAAAACAGGTTGAGGCAAGACAGGCTTGCGTCCGGGAAGATCTGGTGATTGTGCCGATGAGGGCCGAGAGCTCAGCCGACGCGATTGTCCAGTTGGGCGCATTGCTGCAGGCGGGCGGTTTTGTGAAAGACTCCTGGATCGAGGCCACGATTGACCGGGAGAAGATCTTTGCGACAGGACTCCCTACGCCGGAGGTTGGGGTAGCGATTCCCCACGCGGACGTGGAGCATGTCCTGCAGCAGGCTATCGCGGTCGCTGTGCTAGAGGAGCCGGTGGAGTTCGGGGAGATGGGCAACCCAGACAGCATGGTGTCAGTGCGGATCGTGTGTGCGCTGGCCGTGGCCCGCTCCGAGTTGCTGGTTACCCTGCTCCAGCGACTGGTGGGAATGTTCCAGAGTCCGGGAGTGTTGAACCAGATCGCGGAGTCGCGAAGCCCTGCGGAGATTGTCGATATCTTCAATTATCATATCCAGATCGAATAGACAGGAGGCAACAAGGTGAGCGGTGAGAAGCGTGTGCTCGTCGCCTGTGGTACATCCATCGCGACGGCGACGGTGGTGGCGGAGAAGGTAAAGGATATCGCCAGAGAAGCAGGCATTCCGGTGAGAGTGGCGCAATGCAAGGCAGCGGAGATACGGGGCCGGATCGACACCTTCACTCCCCATGTCATCGTCGCGACCACGCCGGTGCCCAAAGACCTGGGGATCCCAGTCTTCAACGGTGTCCCTTTCCTCTCGGGCGTTGGGATGGATAAGCTGGAAGCGCAGATCCTCGAAGTCCTGAAGACAGCGTGATACAGGTGCCACGCAAGCATCTAATTAAGACGAAGTAAGATTTGTGCATTTTGCGAACTTGAGATATCATAGAGCCACCAGTTGAAAGCGAAACGAGGTGGTCTATGAATCGCGTGCACTCTCTCTCCGATGAGGAAGTTGGTGCCCTGGTACAGCTTCATCGTGAAACAGATGATGCGGATGTGCGCAGTCGCTGCGACATGGTACTCCTTTCCAACGAGGGGCTGTCGCCGCCCAAGATTGCCAAGCGCGTTCGCTTCCATCGCTACACAGTGGTGCGCTGGATTCGGCGCTACGAAGCCGAAGGAGTGTCCGGGCTTTTCACCAGACCTCGCTCCGGGCGTCCGCGTCGCGTAACGCCCGAATATGAAGCGAAGCTCATAGAGGCGGTTGAGAAAGCCTCGCGCTCATTGGGCTTACCTTTTTCAAACTGGACGACTGCCAATCTGGCCGCCTACATGGCCGAGCAGACCGGGATAGTCATCTCCGCGCGACAGGTGGAGAACTATCTGAAGGCTCATGGCTGGCGACTGCGCCGACCGGTACGTACGGTCAAACATAAGCAAGATCCTGAACTCGTGGAGGAGAAAAAAAACGGATTGCTGAACTGAAGAGGCAGGCCAGTCCAACGCATATCCTTCTTTTCGCTGACTCCGCCAAAGTGAGCTTGCTGCCGACGATCACCCGGTGCTGGACGCGCATTGGAGAGCAGCGCGTCGTCGAGACACCCGGCGTGCGCGCCTCGAAACGTTGGGATTGGGGCGCCGTCGATCCAGTCACC